>JAGTVF010000170.1 GCA_018224315.1 Desulfobacterales bacterium
GACATCTCCCACGTATTAAACATCCGCATCATTGCCGATCTTTCCGACCGCATTGCCTTTATGCGGCAAAAACACAATATCAGCGAAAAAGAATCCATCAGCTATATTACCGAAGAAGACAGCACCCGGGCGCGCTGGGCCCATTACCTGTACAAGGTGGATCTGACAGACCCGCACAGCTATGACATGACCATCCGGGTCAAGCGGATGAACATTGAAGATGCTGCGGAAACCATCTGCCACGCAGCCCGGCGGGAAACCTTTGCCGCAACCCCGGATTCAAAAAAAGCCATTGCAGATCTGGCACTGAGTTCCCGGGTGAAAGCGGCCATTGAAAATTACTGCAAGCCCGATCTAAAGGTATCGGTAAATGCCACCAGCGGGATTGTCTATATCAAGGCCGAAACCCACAATGTCCGCAAAACCGGATACACCAGCTTTAAAACCGAAGAATATCTCAGGGAAAAAACCAAAAAAGAAATCACCGATGAGATTGGTGCGGCAATAAATGGAATTCCGGGCATTGAAAACGTATTGTATGACGTGGAGCCGCCTGCATACACATAGCCAATCATCTGCGAGCCCGATGACATGAAAGACCAGCCATGAGCGCATCTGCTGCAGGCGGGAAAAAAACCGGAACGCTGGGCACCTTTTCCGGGGTCTTTACGCCGAGCATCCTGACGATTCTCGGTATCATCCTGTTTCTGCGCCTGGGCTACGTGGTGGGCAGCGCCGGCCTGTTATGGGCCCTTGTCATCATTGCCCTGGCCAATCTCATTTCGGTGCTCACATCCCTTTCCCTGGCGGCCATTTCCACCAGCCTTAACGTCAAGGGCGGCGGGGACTATTACCTGATTTCCCGGACGCTGGGCCTGGAATTCGGCGGAGCCATCGGCATTGTCCTGTTTCTGGCCCAGTCGGTCTCCATTGCTTTTTACAGCATCGGCTTTGGGGAAGTGCTGGCCGCACTGCTGCCTTTTGCAGCAAGGGCGCACGCCCAGATCATTGCCGCAGCCGCGGTGGTGCTGCTGTTTGTTTTTGCCTGGCTGGGCGCGGACTGGGCCGCGCGCTTCCAGTCGGTGATCATGGTGGTGCTGTTTGCCGCGATTTTGTCGTTTTTTGCCGGCGGCATTCTGCGCTGGGATACGGCGCTTTTTGCTCAAAACATTGCCGCCCCGGAAACCGCGCCGCCCTTTTGGGTGATTTTTGCCATTTTTTTCCCCGCGGTCACCGGATTCACCCAGGGCGTAAGCATGTCCGGGGATCTGAAAGACCCGGGCAAAAGCCTTCCCAACGGCACATTTGCCGCAGTGGGGTTCTCCATTGTCATCTACCTGGCCGCTGCGGTTGTTTTTGCCGGCAGCCTGCCCGGCGATATCCTGGCAACGGATTACAACGCCATGAAGCGGGTTGCCGCCATTGACGCCCTGGTGCTGGCCGGGGTGATCTCGGCCACCCTGTCTTCAGGGATGGCCTCGTTTATGGGCGCCCCGCGGATTCTGCAGTCGCTTTCCAGGGACCGGATATTTCCGTTTCTGCTCCCGTTTGCCAAAGGCGCCGGGCCGGCTGACAATCCCAGACGCGCGGTGCTGCTCTCTGCCGCCATCGCTTGTGCCACCATCGCTCTGGGCAACTTAAATGTGGTGGCCCCCGTGGTGTCCATGTTTTTCCTGATTTCCTACGGCCTGCTCAACTATGCCACCTTTTTTGAGGCAAGGGCGGCAAGCCCGGCATTCCGGCCCACATTCCGGTTCTACGACAAGCGCCTGAGCCTGGCCGGCGGTCTGGCCTGCCTGGGGGTTATGCTGGCCATTGACATGACCGCGGGCATCGTGGCCCTGGCGTTTTTGTCTGCCATCTACCAGTACCTCAGCCGCACCGCGGGCCCGGCCCGCTGGGCCGACAGCCAGAGATCCTACCGGTTCCAGCAGATCCGCAACCACCTGCTCCGGGCCGCCCAGGACCCGGAACATCCCCGAAACTGGCGGCCGGCCCTGCTGATTTTCTCAGATGATCCCGAAAGACGAAAACCCCTGCTCCGCCTGGCCGACTGGATCCAGGGCGACAGCGGATTTGCCAGCATGGTAAAAATTTTGCAAACCGAAGGACCGGAGGCCGAAAAACAGCGCCAGGAAACAGAAAAACAGCTTCTGGAAGACATCCGGGAACTGGAAGTAAATGTGTTTCCCCTGGTGCTCACGGGTTCCAATTTCCGCCTCACCATGGAAGTGCTGATCCAGGCCTACGGCATCGGCCCGCTGCGCGCCAACACCATGATCACCAACTGGCTGGACATGAGCCAGTCCAGCCCTTCAGCCCACCGGACCAAACGCTTCGGCCTCTACCTGCAGGCCGCCTTTGCCCGGGGATGCAATATTTTGCTGTTTTCCGCGGAAAAAACCCAATGGGACAGGCTGCTGAAAATGCCGCCGGAAAAGCGGCGCATGGATGTATGGTGGCGCGGGGATGCCACCAGCCGGCTGATGATTTTGTTTGCCCACATGATCCGCCAGAACCCGGGATGGGAAAAATCCAGGATCCGGGTGCTGGATGTGAGCGAAGACGCCCTGGCAACCGGTAAAACCGTTTCAGACATCCATGAGACCCTGACCGAAATCCGCATCGAGGCCGAGCCCGAAATCGTGGCCCGGGCCGACAGTGATGCCGTGGCCGCTTACAGCAAGGATGCCGCCATCGTGTTTCTGCCCTTTCAGCTCCGGGACCAGCAGCCCGTGGACCTGTTTGACAGCCTGCTTTCGGATCTGCTTTGCCGGCTGCCGGTTTCCGCGGCCATGCTGGCGGCAAAAGACATTGACCTGGCCGCCGAACCCGAGGCCGGCACAGCCGGCGATATCGCAGCGGTTTTAGACCGGCTTACAGACATCCGCAAAAAAGGCAAAGCATCCGAACAGGAAGCCCAAGAGGCCTCGGCCGCGGCAGAGGAAAAAATGGATGCCTGGCGCCGGGCCATTGAATCCGGCGATGACCCGGAAAGCATCCGGCAGTTTTACAGCGACTCGGTGGAGGCCAAAAACCGGGCTGTGGAATGCGGCCGCAAGGCCGCCAAACTGGCGGCGGTGTGCGAACACCTCTCGGAAACCGCCCAACGGCTGGGCGCTGATATGAACGAGGAAACAGAAGGACTGTCTGAACCGAAAAAGGCCCGGGATCTGCCCGGGGACCCGTCAACCCGTAAAACCGGAGACAAAAAGGATGCAGACTAAAAAAACCGAAAAAACCGATCCGGACCCAACCCGGGCGGCAGGCCCGGATATGGCCGGGGCCCTGGATTCTTTCCGGGGGCAGAAGCACGCGGTGGTGCTTCAGGAATTTCCGGATCCGGATGCCATTGCCTGCGGGTATGCCCACCAGATCATCAGTGCAGACTTTGATATCCAGGCCGATATCTATTACTGCGGCCGCATCAGCCATCAGCAAAACATTGCCCTGGTCAAACTCATGGGCATTGAACTGTTCCGGTGCGAGACTTCCACGGATCTGAAATCCTACGACGGAGCCGTTTTTCTCGACAATCAGGGGACAACGGCCGGCTCCCTGCTCGATTCCCTGGAAAAGGCCGGCGTGCCGCCGCTGATCATCGTGGATCACCATGAGCCGCAGGATCGCATAAAGGCGCAGTTCAAAGACATCCGCACCAAAATCGGAGCGGCTTCCTCCATTTATGCCCAATACCTGGAAAACGGCATTATTGAACTCAATTCTTCGGACAAAAACCACATTCTCATGGCCACTGCCCTGGCCCACGGCATTATCACGGATACAAACGGATTTATCAACGCCCGGGAAGAAGATTTCCATGCAGCGGCATTTTTGTCTGAATACCGGGACCGGGACCTGCTTACCCGGATCATGAACCAGGCCCGGTCCACGCAAACCATGAAGGTGATCCACAAGGCCCTGGGCAGCCGGGAAATCGTCCAGAATTTCTGCTTTGCCGGCGTGGGCTACCTGCGGGCAGAGGACCGGGATGCCATTCCCCAGGCCGCGGATTTTCTGCTCACAGAGGAAAACGTGCACACCGCCATTGTCTACGGCATTGTCACCGGAGACAACTGGAAGGAAGCCGTGATTGGCTCCATGCGCACCAACCGGATCACCATTGACCCGGATCAGTTTATCAAGGACGTGTTTGGAAAAGACGCCAGCGGCAAGTATTTCGGGGGCGGAAAAATGTCTGCCGGGGGATTTCACATCCCTGTGGGATTTCTTTCCGGCAGCGGGGACAAGCAGTTCCAGCAGCACAAGTGGAGCGTGTTCAACGAGCAGATCAAGCTGAAAATCTTTGACAAAATCGGGGTTAAGGTCGACGAAAAAAAGGAAGAGTAACCGGGCCCGGAGCTATCCCCGCATGACCACGTATACCAGGTAGGCCGCATAGAAAACCAGCAGGACCGCCCCTTCCCAGCGGTCCAGACGGCGGCGCTGACCGGAAAACATGGTGGCAAAAAGAATCAGGCTGGCCACCACCACCATGCCGATGTCCAGGTTGGCCCCCCGGTGAAAGGGAAGGGGCTTGATCACCGAACTGATGCCCAGCACGAAAAAAATATTGAAAATATTGGAGCCCACCACGTTGCCCACGGCGATTTCCACATTTTTGCGCCAGGCGGCCATGGCCGAGGTGGCCAGCTCGGGAAGGGAAGTGCCCACGGCCACGATGGTCAGGCCCACCATCTCCTGGCTCATGCCAAGGGAGAAGGCAATATCTGTAGCACCGTCCACGATCCATTTACCGCCCAGGGCAAGGCCGGCCAGGCCGGCGGCCACCAGGCCCAGGGATGCGGCCATGGTCCGATGCTGCATGGGAAGGTCCCGGCCGTTGGCAGAGATGTTTCCGGCAATGCTTGCCGAGTAATACAAAAAAATGGCAAAAAACAACAGAAACACCAGCCCGTCGGAGCGCGACACGTCCGAATAGGCCCAGCCGTCGAGCAGCCGGTCATTGGCCGCGATCCACAGCACCACCGCCGCCAGCAGGCTAAAGGGAATTTCCCGCCAAACCGTGCCCCGGGATACGGCCAGGGGATAAATCAGGGCGGATACACCCAGGATCAGAAGGATATTGGCGATGTTGCTGCCCAGAACATTGCCGATGGCAATACCGGCATTGCCCTGAAGGCTTGCGGTGACATTGACAAACAGCTCAGGGGCCGAAGTGCCAAAGGACACAATGGTCAGACCGATCACCAGATCCGATATTTTATACCGCCGGGCAACGGAACCAGCACCTTCCACCAGAAAATCCGCGCCCTTGACCAGGAGCGCAAGTCCGATGACCAGAAGACCAACAGGCAATATATAAGACATCCGCCACCTTTTTTCCGAAAAGCCCGGGAATCGGTTACCAGAAATGGACCATGTTTTTACGCTGCCACTGCCAGAGAATAACCCGGACCGGATATAAAATCAAACAAGTTAGTGAGTGACATAGCTATATTGGTGCCCGAACGAAAAAGATGATTTTCGTTCGGGCACTATATCAGCAGATGCGGGGAAGTTGGCTGCCGGTGAGCATATCCACGATGCGACGGCCGCCGATGGCGGTTTCCATGACCACCCGGCCCGGGTGATCGGCCGTAGCCTCGCCGATAATACAGGCATCAGCGCCCAGGGGGTCATTCTTGAGCGCGGCAAGCACGGCATCGGCACAGACCCTGTCAACAATGGCGATGAGCTTTCCTTCGTTTGCCGCATACAACGGATCAATTCCCAGAAGCTCGCACAGGCCGGCAACCGGTTTTTTCACCAAAAGGGCGGATTCATTGATATGGATGCCCACGCCCGAGGCCAGGGCGATTTCGTTTAATGCGGTGGCCACTCCGCCCCGGGTGGGGTCCCGCAGCACCCGGATGCCGTCCGGGGCGGCGGCAAGCATACGCGCCACAAGGCCGTTTAAGGCGGCGCTGTCGCTTTTCACGTCCGCATCAAAGCTCAGCCCCTCCCGCTGGTTTAAGATGGTCATGCCATGATCGGCCATGGTGCCGCTTAAAAGAACACAGTCCCCGGCCCGGGCATTGGCGGCGCTAATTTCAAGATCCCCGGCAATCCAGCCCACGCCAGAGGTATTGATAAACAATTTGTCCGCCGCCCCCCGGGGCACCACCTTGGTGTCGCCGGCAACGATTCTGACTCCGGCCTGCCGGGCGGCAGCGGCCATGGAGGCGACAATGGTTTCCAGATCCCGGATGGCAAAGCCTTCCTCGATGATCAGCCCGGCGCTTAAATACAAGGGCACGGCCCCGCTCATGGCAATGTCGTTGACCGTGCCGTTGACCGCCAGATCCCCGATGTTGCCGCCCGGAAAAAACAGGGGATCGACCACAAAAGAGTCCGTGGAAAAGGCCATGCGCCCTTTTTGGGACTCGATGACCGC
>JAGTVF010000171.1 GCA_018224315.1 Desulfobacterales bacterium
GCGAGATCACATCGGCCATCATGCAGGCCACAAGATTGGTTTCATCGCTGTCTGTGACCGCAAGCAGAATTTCCGCATCCTTTATCCCCGCGTCCTTGAGCACCCGGGGGCTGCTGCCCGAGCCGTTTACCGCCTCCACATCGAGGTTGTCTGAAAGGCGTTTGATGGCCTCGGCACTGCGGTCAATAACCACCACTTCCTTGTTTTCAAAGGCCATCCGGCTGGCAATGTGGTATCCCACCTCGCCGGCGCCCACTATGATAATTTTCACCGCAGCTGTTCCTTATCGAAATTATTTTCCTGGTATCGGCCGCAGGCCGCAACCAGCCGCCGGGCCAGCCGGGTATGCCGCCGGGCCGGAGTGTCGTTTTTCACGGCAATGGCCATGGCTTTTTTGGCCCCCACCATGACCACCAAAGCCTTTCCCCGGGTAACGGCGGTGTAGACCAGGTTGCGCTGGAGCATCATGTAATGCTGGGTCAAAAGCGGCATAACCACCGCGGGAAACTCCGAGCCCTGGGCCTTGTGCACGGATACCGCATATGCGGGCACCACCTCGTCAAGCTCGGTGAACGCATAACTGATCCGGCGGTCGTCAAAGTCGATCTGCACCTGCCGGGTTTCTTCGTCCAGGGCGGAAATCCGCCCCATATCCCCGTTAAACACCTGCTTGTCATAATTGTTCCGGGTCTGCATGACCTTGTCATAAAGCCGGAACACGGTGCTGCCGCTGGTGACCTGGGGATTTCCGGGGTTCAAAGTCTCCTGGAGCACCCGGTTT
Source organism: Desulfobacterales bacterium (assembly GCA_018224315.1). Taxonomy (GTDB): domain Bacteria; phylum Desulfobacterota; class Desulfobacteria; order Desulfobacterales; family Desulfosalsimonadaceae; genus Desulfosalsimonas. The sequence goes on from JAGTVF010000171.1 coordinate 782, forward strand.
AGCGCGGCCGTGCCGGCCGTGCCCCGGTGCATGGGGCTCAGGACCTGGATTTCGCTGACCGGATCAAACCCGAATCTTCGGGGTATGCGTTTTGACACCAGTTCCACAATGGTGTCAACAACTTTTTCCGGATCTGTCTGTTCGATGAAATAAAAATCGGTATCATCATGGTTTGCATCCATCTGCGGGATCCGGCCGCTGTTGATCTGGTGGGCATTGACAATGATGCGGCTTTTTCGGGCCTGGCGGAAAATTTCGGTTAAGCGCACAACCGGCACGGCCCCGGAGGCAATAATATCGGCCAGCACATTTCCCGGCCCCACAGAGGGCAGCTGGTGCACATCGCCCACCAGCACCAAAGTGGCGGCCGGGGGCACGGCCTTTACCAGGTGATACATGAGCACCGTATCGATCATGGAGGCCTCATCGATAATGAGCAGATCGCATTTTAACGGATTGTCCTGGTTTTTCTGGAATCCGCCGGCCTGATAGTTAAAGGAAAGCATCCGGTGAATGGTCACTGCCGTATGCCCGGTGGCCTCGCTCATTTTTTTGGCAGCCCGGCCCGTGGGAGCGGCCAGCAGGATCTGTCCCGAAAGACGGCTAAAAATCTCTAGCATGGCACGGATAATGGTGGTCTTGCCGGTGCCCGGCCCGCCGGTGAGCACCATGGCCTTGTTTTGTGCCGCGCATTTCACCGCCTGCTGCTGCTTTTCCGCAAGGGTAAAATCCAGCCGCTTCTGGACCCACTGCAGGGCCCGGGGTCCGTCAATGGAACGGACCGCCTTGGGCGCTCCGAGCAGACGGGAAAAATGACCGGCAATGCCGGTTTCACAAACAAAAAACCGCTTTAAATAAACCGCCGGGTCTGCTTTTGAATCTTTTGGCCCATCATCGTCTATGACCAGGTCCTGGTCTTTGGCGGCTTCCGCAATGGCACCGGAAATGCGCTGCGATGGGGCCTCCAGGATTTCCATGCTTTTTTCCACAAGAAGGCCATGGGGGTAAAATACATGCCCGTCTTCTGCCAGCTGGTTGAGCACGTATAAAATCCCGGCTTTGATGCGCAGGGGATCCTGCTTTTCAAAGCCCAGGCGGGAGGCAATCCGGTCGGCGGTGAGAAACCCGATACCGGAAATATCGGTGGCCAGCTGATAGGGGTTGGCGGTGACCACATCAATGGCGTCCCGGCCGTATTGCTTGAAAATGCGCACGGCCCAGGCCGCGCTGACCTCATGGGACTGGAGAAAAACCATGACATTTCGGATCTCGCGCTGCTCGGCCCAGGCGGCCTGAATCATCTCAATGCGTTTTTCACCAATGCCTTCGACATCCCGGAGTTTTTCCGGATGGTTTTCAATCACATCCAGGGCGGTCTTGCCGAATCGGTCCACGATGCGTTCGGCCATAACCGGGCCGATGCCGCGGATCATGCCGGAACCCAGATATTTGCGGATGCCGTTGATAGTCGATGGGGTAATGCTGCGATGGGAACGAACCTCGAACTGTTCGCCGTAGGTAGGGTGAAGCTTCCAGAATCCCGTGACCTCCATGGCCTCGCCGGGTGCGGGTTCCATGAACCGCCCCACCACGGTCACCGGCTCCCTGCGGCCCCGGATCCGCATCCGGGCAACGGTATAGCCATTTTCCGGGTTGGTGTAGGTGACCCGGTCAATCTGGCCGGAAAGGGTCTGATTCTCTGATTCGGCCTGGGAGGTCATGGTACGGCATTTTCCGCGAAAAGGGGTTGAAAATGCCCAACGCCGTTTAGGTTTAAATCAGCCGGAAATCCGGGCACGGGCCGCATCGGCAAACATGGAATCCGAATATTCGGAAACAATCTGCTCAAAGGCCTGCCGGCTTTTTTCCGGCGCTCCCATTTTCTCGTAAAGCAGCCCGAGATTAAACAAGGCCTGATCATCAATGACCGTGCTCTGGTTTTCCAGTACCCGCTGAAAATAGGAAACCGCCTGCTCAAAGTCATCCATGGCCGCATGGGCATGGGCCATGCCGTTTAGCACCAGAAAATTAAACTGTTCATTATTTTTCAGCTTTTTCCAGGCCCTCTCATACAATGACAGGGCGCGATCGGGCTCCCCGGTTTCCAGACACAATGCCGCATACCGGAGCAGGGCCATTTCGCCGGCATCCGTATATCCGTAATCTTCAATCAGGCCGGCATATTGCTCTTTGATGCCGTCGTAAGCTTGCCCGTCCTGTTGCGGATCAATGGCTTCGGCCTGCCGGCTGATTTCTAAGAACCGGGCAGAGGCCCTGTCCTGGGCCCGGGACAAAAAATAGAAAACCCCGGATATCACCACAATCAGGCACAGCAGCCCGGCCCCGGCCATGATCAGCTGCTTCTGGTAGATGCGGGCCACACCGGCAATTTTTTTTAAAAATCGCTGCAGGGGATCATCCGGCAGTTCTGAATGCTCCGCACCCGAAGGCCCGGTATTTTTTTCAGGCATGTTGAATCACTCTTTGCAATAAAATTTCATGCATTTTCCGCCAGCAACTGCTTGATGCGCTGCCAGCCGGCTTCCTCGACCTTGGCACCCACCAGCTGGCAGACTTCGTATCCGCAGGCCGAACCAAGGTTTCCGCTTTTTGTAAAGGAATAGCCGCTTACCAGGCCGAAAAGAAACCCGGCCGCCCAGAGGTCTCCGGCCCCTGTGGTGTCCACGGCGCATCCGTCGCCCAAAGCTTCAACCCGGGTGGTCTCACCCTTGTGCAGGATCATGCTTCCCCTGGGCCCGGTCTTTAAGACTGCGATTTCCGTGTTTCGGCCCAGTTCCTTCAAAGAGGATGCTTCATCTTTTATGCCGGTATAGGCAAAGGCCTCATCCTCGTTTGCAATCAGGATATCAATATAGTCGGCCACGATATCGTTTAACAACTCCCTGGATTCCTCCACAACGTTGAAACTGGCCAGATCCAGGCTGATGCGCGCCCCCGAGGCTTTTGCGGCTTTTAAAACCGCCATCATCAAGTCCGGGTTAAACAGCAGATAGCCTTCCACATGAACAATCGCTGCGCTGTCAAAACATTTTTGGGTGATTTCTGCGGGCTGCATTTCAGCCGATGCCCCCAGATAGGTGAACATGGTGCGCTGGGCATCCGGGGTGATCACCGAAAGCACCCGGCCGGTGGGCGATGCGGAACGGAACAGGTACGGCTCCACCCGCTGGGCCACCAGGTCGGATTCAAACACGTCGCCCAGTTCGTCTTCTCCCCGCTTTCCCACGAAACGGGCAGCGCCGCCCAGGCATCCGACGCCCACGGAGGTGTTGCAGGCCGATCCGCCGCTGACCACGGTGGGGGGATTGGCGGTTTTGGATACAAGATCGTCAATAAATGTCTGCTCCACCAAAGTCATGCCGCCCTTGGCCGCACCAACGGCTTCAAGGAAACTGTCATCTTCCCCGGCCAGCATGTCCACGAGCGCCGAGCCCACGCACACAATGGCGCTTCGGCCCGGCTCAAATGAGATGGTCATATATAACTCCTTTTAACTTAAAAAATGCGTGATAATCTGACAATTTACCATACCAGGCCGCTGTAGATCCAGCCCTTTTCCCCGTCAGAATGTTGGATATGGATCCACTCTCCCTTTTTTTCCAGAACCTTGAAGGGAACGCCTTTTTCAGCCTGAAAAGCCACGTCATTGCTGGTACCCGGACCGGTGCGGATGTTGATCACACCCTTTTTGGTGATCACGGTTTTGATGTCTGCCACAAGGTCCTTGTAAATCCAGGCCCGGGTGCCTTCAAAATCTTCAAAGAAATGCCAGTCACCCTGGGTCTCAAGAACGTTTAGGGGGGTATAAAGCTCCATCTGCCATAGTTTTTCATGCTCAGTGCCGGGTCCGGATCGGGTATTGGCCACATCCACGGATACAGCCATTCGCCGGGCTTCTGCTGCGGTTGCCGCCGCGGCCAGCATTGTGAAAACCATCAGACAGATGATCATTGCGGTAAATCTGCGCGAAGTTGCTGCCGGATACATGATTGGAAAATCCTCCTGTTTTAGGCTGCCATCAATTGGTTGACCGCCTGTTCAAGCCCGTCAATGCTTAGTTCATACATGGGAAAGATCTGGGCAATGGCGTTGATGGTCCGGGTGTAGGGCCACATGCGAGCGGGCACGGGATTTAACCATGCATTGTGCGGAAAGGTTTCGGCCAGAAACCGCAATTGCTCTATACTGGCCTTGCCGCTGCGCTCGTGGGCGTAAATGGAACCGTCCCGGGCCATCAATTCATAAGGGGCCATGCTGGCATCGCCCACCAGAATCAGGCGCGTGTCCGGATCATTTCTCACAAATTCAGCCACAGGCTTGGGCTTGCGATACCGGGCCGGATCCTCCCACACCGTGTCATAGATGGTGTTGTGGAAAAAATAGGTTTTCAGCTCCTTGAACTGGGATCGGGCGTAGTTAAACAGGGTCCGGACCACGGACACATAAGGATCCATGGAATAGCCGCCGTTATCAATGGCCAGGATCACCTTGAGCCGGTCTTTTAAGCGCCGGTCAAATACAATCTGGATATCGCCGGCGTTTTTCATGGTCTGATAAATGCTTTCGTCTATATTGAGCTGGTCTTTGGGTCCGGCCGGCACCAGGTTGCGCAGGCGCTTTAGCGCCTCGCCCATGGAGGACTGGGTCAGGGGCCCCATGCGGGAATAATCCTTATAGCGCCGCTCATTGGCCACCTTGATGGCCGACTGGTTGCGCGATTCGCCGCCCACGCGCAGGCCGCCCGGATGATATCCGGAATGACCCACCGGAGAGGTGCCGCCGGTGCCGATCCACCGGTTTCCTCCGTCATGGCGCTCGGTCTGCTCTTTTAAGCGTTCCTTGAAATATTCAATCAGCTCATCAGGCGACAGATTCTGGAGATCGGCTGCATTGACCCCCAGGGCATCGGCCACGGACTGCGGATCGGTCAGCCACTGGTCCAGCAGGGCCTTTGCGATCTCATCGAGCTCAAAGCCCTCCGTGTCCGGCAGCTCTGCGCCCTCAAAATAATGGGCAAAAATCTGGTCAAACAGGTCAAAATACCGCTCACTTTTGACCAGAATCGCCCGGGAGGCCGTGTAAAAATCCGAAAGGGAAAAAATCAGCCCGTTTGCCAGGGCCTTGTGCAGGGTCAAAAAGGCCGTGGGCGTGACCGGCACTCCCGCATCTTTGAGCTTGTAAAAAAACTCCACAAACATGGCATTTGGCCTCTAAAACCGTTTTTTGCGCTGTACCTGATTTGCTGCATACTGATAATCCTGGCTCTTTTTAAACAACACCCCCAGGTAGGGCAGCTCGCCCTTGGCCAGCTGTTTGGGCTTGAAATCCGGGTCTGCTGAAAGGGCCCGTATCCAGTTGATCAATTCCCGGGTTGCGGGCTTTTTTTCCACCATGTCGATTTCCCGGAGTTGATAGAAGGTGTTGATGGCATGATCCATCAGATCTGAATCAATCTCCGGGAAATGCACGTTGACAATTTTGCGCATCATTTTGGGATCCGGAAAAGCAATATGATGAAAATTGCACCGGCCCAGGAAAGGATCGGAAAGATCCTTCTTGGCATTGGAGGTGATGATGATCACCGGCCTGTGTTTGGCCCGGATGGTTTTGTCGATCTCAATAATGTCAAATTCCATCTGATCGAGCACATCGAGCATATCGTCCTGGAAATCCGTATCGGCTTTGTCGATTTCATCAATTAACAAGACGGTGCGTTCTTCCGCGGTAAACGCCTGGCCGATCTTGCCCATCTTGATGTAATCCTCGATCCGGCTCACATCCCGGGCAGAATCGCCAAACCGGCTGTCATTGAGCCGGGTGAGGGTATCGTACTGGTAAAGGCCGTCAATGAGTTTCATGTTGGATTTGACATTTAACACGATCAGCGGCATATGCAGGCTTTCGGCAATGGCA
>JAGTVF010000172.1 GCA_018224315.1 Desulfobacterales bacterium
AGTTGTCAAACAAAGAAGTGGCAATACCCGGGCAGGCAGCGGCGATTTCCTCGGTGACCAGGCACCCTTCCAACATTCCCTGGCCCCTGCCGCCATAAGTTTCTGGAATATCGCCTGTTGAAATGCCTTCATCAAAAGCTTCCCTGAGAACATCCACCGGTGTTTCGTCTCTTTGATCATAATAAGCGGCAATGGGCAAAACCCGGTTTACGGCAAATTCGCGCGCCTTTTGCCGGACCTGCTGCTGCTGTTGCGAGAGCTGAAAATTCAACATCCCCCCCTCCTGTGGTATGCTTTGTCAAGCTTTTTTGTTCTGCGCTTTCTGAATTTTGGCCCAGGTATCGCGCAGTGTTACGATACGGTTGAAAACCGGTTGTCCGGGTTTGCCGTCTTTGGGATCCACGGAAAAATATCCCAGCCGTTCAAACTGATATCTTTGCTCGGCTGCCGCCGTGGCCAGTCCCGGTTCAACCATGCTGCCGGTAAGTGTCTCGAGAGAATCCGGATTGATCACCTCAAGGAAATCGGCCTGCTCGGCGGGATTTTCCACGGTAAACAAGTGGTCATAAAGCCGGACTGTGGCCTGCAGGGCGTGAGCGGCGGAAACCCAGTGAAGGGTCGCCTTGACCTTTCGCCCGTCCGGGGCGTCCCCGCCCCGGGTCTCCGGATCATAGGTGCAGCGCAGTTCGGCAATTTCACCGTTTTCGTCCCGCACCACCTGCTGACACCGGATAAAATAGGCATACCTGAGCCGGACCTCCCGGCCCGGTGCCAGGCGGAAAAACTTTTTGGGCGGATCTTCCATGAAATCATCTTTTTCGATATACAGCACCCGGGAAAAGGGTATCTGCCGGGTTCCCATGGATTCATCCTCGGGATTGTTGACCGCGGACAGCATTTCGGATTGGTCTTCGGGATAATTTTCAATGACCACCCGCAGGGGGCGAAGCACGCCCATGACCCGCATGGCCGTTTTGTTGAGTTCCTGGCGAACGCAGTGTTCCAGCAGCGCCAGATCCACCATGCTGTCGCGCCGGGCCACCCCGATACGGTCGCAAAAATCCCGGATGGCCCCGGGACTGTAGCCCCGCCGCCGCAGCCCGGAAATGGTGGGCATGCGCGGATCATCCCAGCCGTCCACATGTTTTCGCCGCACCAGTTCAATGAGCTTGCGCTTGGAAAGCACTGTGCGGGAAAGATTGAGCCTGGCAAACTCGATCTGCTGAGGATGGTAGACATTGAGCCGGTCCAGGATCCAGTCGTATAATTCCCGGTTGTTTTCAAACTCCAGGGTGCAGATGGAATGGGTAATGCCCTCTATGGAATCGGACAGGCAATGGGCAAAGTCATACATGGGATAAATACACCACTGGTCGCCGCTTCGGTGATGGCTTTTATGCCGGATCCGGTATAGGGTGGGATCGCGCATGATAATGTTGGATGCGGTCATATCGATTTTGGCCCGCAGGACGCACTCGCCTTCCGCAAACTCGCCGCGCCGCATTTTTTCAAAAAGCTCCAGGTTTTCTTCCACCAAACGATCCCGATAGGGGCTCGGCCGGCCCGCTTCATTTAAAGTTCCCCTGTATTGGCGGATCTGATCCGGGCTCAGGCTGTCAACATATGCATCCCCGTTTTTGATCAGGGCCAGGGCATACTCCCAGAGCTGCCGGAAATAATCAGAAGTGTAATACTCGTGATCCCGCCAGTCAAAACCCAGCCATCGCACATCCTCCTTGATGGACTCAACGTATTCCATCTCCTCTTTCATGGGATTGGTGTCATCAAAGCGCAAATGACAGCGTCCCTGGTATTGAAGGGCCAGGCCGAAATTTAAACAGATGGACTTGGCATGGCCGATATGCAGATACCCGTTTGGCTCCGGCGGAAACCGGGTCACCACACGGCCGTCATATTTTCCGGTTTCCAGGTCGGCTTCGATGATATGTCTGATAAAATGGGAACCCGGGGTCTTTCCGGCACCGGATGGTTTTTCGTCATCGTGATTTTGATTCATGGCTTACTCCGAGTTTGGATGCAGCAAAGGCGTTTGTGCTTCCGGATCATTCCGGGATGTTAAATAAGACAGCATCATTTCTTTTGCAAGCGGTCCGGCGCCGCTGGAGCCGTGCTCCCCGTGCTCGATGAAAACAGATACGGCGATTTCAGGCCGGTCTGACGGGGCATACCCCACGAACCAGGCATGGGGCAGGTATTGATCGCCCTGATCGGCCTCCTCCTGTCCGGCCTTGCGGCTGATCACCTCGGCCGTGCCGGTTTTTCCGCTGATGGGTATCTCTTTTGAGCGCACATACCAGTATGCCGTGCCCTTTCGGTGATTGACCACATCATAGAGACCTTTCCGGATGATTTCAAGGGTTTCCTGGCTTGCCGGGAGCCGGGTTTGCACTCCGGATTCGCCGGTTTGTACTGTCCGGCCCTGGACTGATTCAACGCAGCGCATGATCCGGGGCTTATACACACTGCCGCCATTGGCCACAGCAGCGGTGAGCATGGCCATCTGCA
>JAGTVF010000173.1 GCA_018224315.1 Desulfobacterales bacterium
CAACCAGCCGGCCATTGAACAGGTGCTTTCACATTTCTGGGGATTTGCCAAAGACAGCGTGCTGGTGGCCTATTGTGCGGATTTTGATCTGACCTTTCTGCAGCTAAAGGAACAGAACATCGGGCTTAAGTTTGAAAATCCGGTCCTTGACGTACTGCTGCTTTCCCTGTATGTGCATCCCGGCCAAAAGGACCATTCCCTGGAAGCCATTGCCAGCCGGCTGGGCACCCGGGTCTATCCCAGGCATACCTCCATGGGTGATGCCCTGACCACGGCAGAGATCTTTGTGCAGTTGATTGCGCTGCTGAAAAACCAGGGCGTCCATACGCTTCAGGAGGCCCGGGCGGTCACAGAGCAGGTCAAGTATGTGGGGCCCAAAAGGGATCATCAGGTAATGCCGATGTCCTGAGTCAGGTCCATGCGCATCTTGCCCTGGGCGATCTTGATGCGTTTGAAGGCTTCTTTCAAAGACTGCCGCTCAATATGGGTGAGTTTGTTGGGTTCGATGAGATTGTCGGGGTTCTGTTTTTCTTCCACCAGCACATTCACCTGATGCGCCAGGCGCAGGTGCATCAAAAACCCGTAGGCAAGGGCCAGTTCCTCATAATCCTGTTTTTCCAGGGCGCCTTTTCGCTGGACTTCTTCTAAACGCTCCATGGTGTTGGTGGTCGCAATCCGGTTTTGCAGGGCATAGATGCGGGCGAAATCCACAATGAGCCGCATGGGGGTTTTGATGTCCAGGCTGTTTTTGCGACCCTCCCGGGTTTTTAAAATCAGATTGCCGAAAAAGTCCAGGGGCGGCTTAAAATGCAGGGCATTTTCGGCAAAATGACGGTAAAATCCCGCCCAGCCTGAAAGGGATTTAAACAGGTCCGTCCGCAGCTCCTCGATAATATCGGCCTGGCCGAAGCCGAGCCGGAAATCAAAGAAAATGCTTGAATGCAGCAGGGATTCCGGGTCTGCCTCATGGATCCATTGGTGGAAATACTGCTTCCATTTGGACAGGGGCTGGCACCACTTGGGATTTCTGGCCATGATCTCGTATTCGCACAGGCTGTATCCCGCTTCATTTAACCAGTTGCAGACCTTTTCGCCCAGGGCCAGAAAAAAGCTTTGAACTTCTTTTTCTTTGTTTTTCGGTACATCCGCAAAAACAATGGCATTGTCCTGATCGGTTTTTAAGGTCTGCTCCTTGCGGCCTTCGCTGCCCATGATCATAAAGGCAAAGTCCACCGGCGGCTCGCCCATCTCATCAATGGCAAATCCGATGATTTTTTTTAAAATGGCATCCGAGAGTTCCGTGATGATGCGGTTTAAATGGTTGGCAATGGCCCCGCTGTCAATCATGGACTTGATCAGGCCGGGCACCTGCTTGTGCCGGGCGTTTAGCTGCTCCACACTGTCGGCAAGCTGGATTTCGCGCATGAGATAGACCGGGGATCTTCCCTGGGCCAGCAGCAGGTCCTGCTCGGTTGCGATGCCCAGCAGCTTTTGCGCATTGTCTGTGACCGCCAGATGCTTGATATCGTATTTCATCATCTGCATGATGGCTTCAAATATCTGGGACTGGGCGGGCATGGTGATCAGGGGGCCGCCGACAATATCGCTTACGGGTTTGTTTACCGGATAGGCCTCGGCCACGACTTTTTTGCGCATGTCATGATCCGTGATCAGGCCGACGCTGCTGCCGTCCGCGTCCATGACCACAACAGAGCTTCTTTTTTTTTGGGTCATGAGTTGGGCCGTCTCCTGGATGGTGGCATCGGTGCTGCAGGAGGCAAACTCCCTGGAAAAAATATCCCGGAGGGTCAGGTTTAAAAAACTTTGGTCGCCGGATTCCCCGGTTTCAGGGGTTTTGGCGATCAATGCCACATAAGGCTCCTGCAGCATCTTTTCACTGAACTGGTCTGTAAAAAAACTGGTGAATTTCGGGTAGTGGGAGCAAAATTCCAGAAACAGCTCCTTGGGAAGGCAGTAAAAGGTGCTGTCTTCCAGGGTCTGGACCGTTCGGATGGAAATGCTTTTGTTAAACAAAATCGACAGGGCGCCATAGATGCTTTTTTCTTCGAGCTCCCCGTCTAAGGTCTTTTTGTCCCCGTCCTGGATATATTTTTCCAGCCGGCCTTCCAGGAGGATATACACATAATTGAGCACGGTTTTGTTTTGTACAAAGAGAACCATGTCCCGGTAGCGGTGGCTCTTGGTGAGTTCCTGGGCGGCTTTTCGCAGTTCATGTTCGGGCAGCAGGTCAAAAGGCGGGACCGTGGACAGAAAATCAAACAAAGAGGAGCTCATGGTTTCCTCCTATTGTGGCTTGCCGCCGATTTTTGGACGGTTTTTCAGCTCCGGCCGGGTTTGATCATTTTTTCCAGGGCGTTGAGGTCAATTAATTCAACATTGCTGCCTGCGGCCAGTTCAGAAGCCTCCTGGGTAAAGCCCCTGCAGGAGATGACATGGGCTTTTTGGGCGTCGCCATTCTCGAGTCTGTCAAGCATGGCCTGTACGGCTTTGGGTGTGATTTGTCCGGATTTGTGATGCCTGTGCTGGACAAGCACCTGCTGGCTGTTTTTTTCCGCAATCAGGTCCACTTCTGCCTCGTCGCAGGGATCGGCATCCGGCTTGATGCGGTAGCCGTTTGCGGCATAAAGGCCTTCCACCAGCCTGGTAAAGGCGCCCCGGGAAAGTTTTTTAATGGCGGCCGGGTCCTCCAGGCCGCTTAACAGGCGGTCTTTCTTCCAGGTGTTGTAAGCTGAAACCGGGGCAGGGATCAAAACGATCAGGGCGATGAGCCAGGATGCGTCCGCCAGCCCCCCGGCCAGAGCCGCAGACAGGGATTGTCCGGTCACCAGTTCCGGCAGGATGAATTTGAGCACCACAAAAACGGCAGCGGCAATTGCCGCACTGACCCACCAGGGCGAA
>JAGTVF010000174.1 GCA_018224315.1 Desulfobacterales bacterium
CCCTCGGCATCACCTTTATGCTCGGCATTGTGATTATTGCCTTCAACACCTATTATTTCAAGGACAGCGGCCATTTTGACGGGCTGAAATCATCTTTGGACGAAAATGAAACCAAGGCATTTCAAAAACGAAAAATGTTTTTAAACCTGTCCTGGCAGTTTCAGTTTTTGCTCTTTCTGCTGCTTTTGGGCTTGTGTGCCCTGATCATGTTTCACTTAAACGACATATTGGCACTGATGAGCAATGCCGGGGAAAAGGCGCTGAACGCAGTGCTGATTTTTGCCGGGATCCTGCTCACCGCTGTGGTGCTGCTGGGTTTTCTTTTCCTCTGGTTTCATTACAAGCTGCGCAAAAAGAAAATGGAGGACGCCCACCAGTACAAGTGCGAGCTCATGAGCCAGGCCGGCATGCTGCTGCTCGATGACAACACGGTGATTGACAGCCAGGGCAATGTCATCCACCAGCCGGGCCCGCCCCATGGAACCGCGGAATCGACCAAAGCCATTGAAGCCCGGGATATTTCTTTGCTCCCCCGTTGCTCAGGCCGGGACCAGCGCCGGGATTAGCCAGGTCCTCAGACTGTATTCCCGCCGGCTGCGGTAAAGATTTCCGATATATCACGAACTGCCATTTCTGATTCCAGGCCCTCCACCTTGACCGCATCTTCGAGCATGGTCAGGCAGTTGGGGCAGGCTACGGCCAGGATGTCTGCGCCTGTTGCCCTGGCCTGGCGCACCCGGATCCGGGCCGGGCTCTCCGGGCTTGCGCCAAGAAGGTCCGTGTAATAATTGCCGGCTCCGCCCCCGCAGCAAAGGGCGCTTTTGCCGCTTCGCTCCATTTCCGCAAACCGGGCGCCGGGCGCAGCTTTCAGCACTTTTCTGGGGGCCTTGTATTCATTGTTCCATCGGCCGAGAAAGCACGGATCATGGAAGGTGATGCAGGCCCCGTCTAAACGGGGTGCCCGGAGCCGGCCCCGGCCGATGAGGTCGGCCAGTATCTGCGTATAGTGATATACCGCAACATCTGCGCCCTGCTGTGGATATTTGTTTTTCAGGGCATTAAAGGAATGGGGGGAAAAAGTGATGATTTTTTTCACTCCGCGCCTGTTAAAGGTTGCGATATTTTTTTCCGCCAGTAATTCAAAAAGGCCGTCTTCGCCCAGCAGGTCCACTTCATTGCCGTCATCGGTTTCCTCATTGCCCAGCACGCCAAACGAAACTCCGGCAGATTGCAGCAGTTGCGCCACAGACCGGGCCGCCTGCTGCGCCCGGGTGTCATAGGCGCCTTCACTGCCGGTAAAATAGCAAAATTCCTGGCCATTATAGGCTTCCAGCCCCAGGCCTTCGGACCAGTCGCCCTTTTTTTGGGCTCCGAGACCATAGGGATTGCCGTGAAGCTGGACGTTTTGCAAGTATTGTTTGACCGGCGGGGGCAGCAGCCCGAGCTCCACCATTTGGTTTCTGGCCGCCACCACCATGTTGATGATTTCATCTGAAAATGACAACGGGCATTTTTCCTCGCAGTTTTTACATGCCACACAGGAGTAAACAATGTCTGCAAGATGCGGGGACCAGTCGATTTCGCCGGTGACCCAGGCGCGGATCAGCCAGAGGCGGCCGCCGTTGGAATAACTTTCCAGCCGGTGGCGGGCATAGGCCGGGCAGTTGTCCACGTCCGCCCAGTCCTGTGGGAATTTGCAGTAGCCGCAGCGAAAGCAGCGGTGAATGATATCCATGTATTTGTATTGTGCAAGCGCCATCAGGCCACCTCCCAGTTTCCGGGGTTCATGATGCCGTTGGGATCCAGCAGGGTTTTGACCTTTTTCATCATCTCCCGGGTATTGGCATCCATTCGGTCCATGACCCGCTTCTGGCCAAATACCGCGGGTTTCCAAAGGGTTCCGCCCATTTCCAGCACCCTTTCGTCGGTTTCGTGCAGGGCCTGGCGGGCATGGCTGACCGTGTCTTGGTCGGCCCTGTTAAACGCATAGGTCCATGAAAACATCATGCTGTGGCCGCAGCCCACCACCCGGCCCAGAACCGTGTAAGGAATGTCATGTCTGGCCGAGATCTCCACCCCGAGCCGAAAACCTTCCGGATAAAAGCCCACAGGAACAATGGCCCCCACGTATTCAAACCCGCCGCCTTTCCGCCAGTCCGAGGTCTTGCTCACAACAGGGCGCTCAATATCCTGGCCTGCCGCACCAATGCCGCCGGTGCCTTCCTGGATGTATTTGGCCAGATGTTGATCAAAGATGAGCTGGCGCTTGAATTCCAGTTCCTCCCGGGAGTCGCCGGCAAGGTTGATTAAAATGTAATGAAGCCGGTTAAACGGGGGCGGGATTTCCTGGCTGACCACCACCAGGTCCTCGGCCATGCCCACGTGGGTCAGTTTAAACAGGATTTCCGGGACCAGGTTTTCGTTTTCCACCACAAAGACATCCTGCTCCTGGATTTTTTTGCAGGGAAACAGACGAAGCGACACCTTGGTGATAATGCCGGTGCAGCCGCTCCAGCCCATAAACAGATTCAAATCCGGCAGAGGGCGCAGGGTATACCATTCATTTCCCAGGGCACAGGAGCCCATCCGGCAGATTTCGCCCGTGGGCAGCACCACTTCCAGGCCGTTGATCATATCTGAGTTAAACCCATATGGATGGGCCAGATCCCCTTGGCCGTGGATGGCCAGGTTGCCGCCGATGGTGGCCGCAGGCGGGGCACCGGGTTCGGAATGCATCAGGTGCGGAGCGTTTTTGTGCAGATACGAGGTGACCTTGCCGTGAGAAACCCCGGCTTCAACCACCATGTAGCGGCCCTGTTCGTTGAGCTCCAGGATCCGGTCCATGCGTTTTAAATCCAGGGTAATGCCCCCGCGCAGGGCAAGGGCTAAGCCGGCCAAAGACATCCCCCCGCCCAGGGGCACAACCGCCAGTTTCTGCTCATTGGCCATTTCAACGATCCGGCTGACCTCACCGGCTGTTTTGGGTGCGGCCACATACTCGGGCCATCGGGGCTCAGAAGTGCCCAGGTCCTTGGAATAGGTAAAGAGTTCCTCGGTTTGTGCGGAGACATAATCCTCGCCGACAATATCGGCCAGTGCACGGTAAACAGAATCCATATGCATCACCTTTCTTACGCGGGTTGCTCGCCGATTGCCATGCGGCACAGATCACTCATCCAGATGGGCATGATGCCGTGTTCGGCCACCTGTTTGCCGATGGTCTGCATGCAGGCCGGGCAGTTGAATATACAGAGCTCAGCGCCGGCATCGACCATGTCTTCAATGTTTTTCTTCTGCTGGTTTAAGCAAAACCGGCGGGAATCGGGCTTTTTCTGGGCCAGGATGGTGCTGCCGCAGCAAAGCGCGTCTTCGTCCTGGTATTGCCGCCGGACGTGGCTGACACCGATGAGATCAAATATTTTGTCCACAAACCGGTGTTTGTCCGGCGACAGCCGGGATGAGCAGGGCCGCTGGTAGGCCACCTTATAGTTTAAGGGTTTGATTTCATCCCTGAGATCGGTCAGGCGATTATAGAGATGCTCAAATAGGTGGATGGAGAAAAACGGCACCTCCATGCCCCAGGCCGGGGCAAACGAGGTATAGGTGCCGTAGCATTCATCGTGGAAATGGACGACTTCTGTGGGTTTGTGTGCGGCAATGGTGTCCATGACCTTTGGCAGCCGGTCTTTGATCACCGAAGTTCGGGCAAAATGCAAATACATGAGCTGGCAGAAATAATGGTGCATTTTGCGGCTGTCCGTGGAAATCAGGGTCAGGCCTTCAAACAGTTTTCCCCGGGCCAGCCGGGTCAGGGGGCTGAATACCCCCATGTTGAGCACCGGACCGTTGATTTCATGGATTTCCGGATCACCCCGGAAGGCAATGCCCATCTGGATGCCCTGTCTGACAATGGGGTCGGGCAGGGGGGCAATGCCGAGTTCTTCCTGGCGGCTGACAATCAGGTAAAAGGGATGATTGTCCATGGGACAGTATTCCTCGCAGGCATAACAAGTCCGGCAGTCATGCAAAACCCGGGTGTCTGTGCCGTTGATCAGGTTTTGGATTTCCGTCCCGGCTGCTTCTGCATCCAGGTCCATGTACTGGCACCGTGTCAGGCAGTCGCGTGTTTCGCAGGCCAGGCACTTTTTTTCATCAAAGTCCAGCTGCAGCATAAAACCTCTCCTGGTTACGGGTTGCAGGGGTGTTGATTTTGCCGGCCGTTTGCCTTTCAATAGCCGGCA
>JAGTVF010000175.1 GCA_018224315.1 Desulfobacterales bacterium
CAAAAAGATTTAAAGTATGAAAGCAATAATCATACCATGCGAATCGCTCAAAATTTTGATTTTCCGACTGCAGTAATAATTCAGCAAGAGGCGCAGGCTTTTGAAATTATACAATATTATTTTTTTCTGAATTCGTGTTTCCATGTGATCTTCGGTGAGTTGGCAAAATTAAATGCAAGTTTTTTATTGCGATGCCATGAAAGTTATGCAAGATTTTTTGTCCGCAATGCCCGGTATTGTCGGCAGATCGCAATAAAAAAACTGCGCAAGACTTTTTCCGGTATTCGGTTTCCCGGGAATGTTTTTGCATTGTTGGGGCGCGTGGACAATGGAAAAAACCCTTTCCGGGCCGAAAAACAAAATAAATACAAATTTGGTATGAAAATTGCTTAAAAAAGTTGGCGACGGCGTTCTTTTTTTCTTTTCTTTTGCGCGGCCTTGAGCAAACAAGCAGCGCTGATGCTTTTGGCAAACCATTTTTATAGTATGGCATCCGGGTGACGAGAAAGCAAGTTATGAAAATAAACAGGCTGTTTTGGTTGTGGTGGATTTTCTTGCTTGGGCTTGCCCCGCCGGCCTATGCCACCCAGGCCCACGGTGCACCCGAAGGCCTGTATACCCATCAATTGTCCCACCTTTTCTTTATTATCGCCATGGGTATCCTGATTTACTGGCTTCGGTCCCGGCAGCTGGTGCGCCAGTCCGGATGGCGGCTGATTCAGTATGCCGCAGTTTTTTTTATCCTCTGGTCCCTGGATGCTTTTCTGGTGCATTATATGGATGAGCAGACGCAGTTGATCCGGGTGGCCAGGGCCTCTGACTGGCAAATCCATATCTACGCCGCAGGTGATCGAATCTGGCTCGGCCTGCTGTATTATTTACTGAAGCTGGATCATTTGCTTTGTGTGCCCGGCATGGTTTTTCTTTACATGGGATTGCGGCGGCTGACCGATCCGGTACGGAGCATTGACCCGAACCAGGAAGCCAATCCATGATTGTATCAGATGTGCCAATTCGCCTGGTGGATATGCTCGGGTCGGCTTTGATGATTGTTTTTTCCTTTTTGTGTGTGCATCGGGCTGTCCGTTTGCGCAGGAGCCAGGCCGACAATGTGGTGTGGACCTATCTGTTGTGGCTTTGCTGCTGTCTGGCCGGGTTTGCGGTTTCCCGTTCCGGCGGCCATATCCTCAAGCAGTTTTTTTCCCTGGCCGGCCGGCCGGATTTGTGGGACGGACTGCGGCCTTTTGCCGGCGGCATCAATACGTTTTTGCTGATTATCGTGGCTGCGGCCACATTGTTTTTCAACCGGGTGTGGCATGTCTACCAGCAAATCACTATGGACCGCCGGGCCCTTCAGGATACGCACCAGGAACTGCTGGCGTTAAACCAGGACCTGGAAAAGCGGATTCAGGATCGCACGGATGCCTTAATCCACCAGGAAAAGCAGATGGCCCATGCCGATCGGCTGGCTTCCATCGGAAAGCTTTCTTCGGGCATTGCCCACGAGATCAACAATCCCCTGGGGGTTATTCAGGGCTATACCCAGCTGCTGCTGCGCAGCGAACCCGAGGATTCCCAGCGCAGAAAAGACCTGCAGGTGATTTTGAAGCATGCACAGAGCTGCAAATCCATTGTGGAGGATCTGCTCAATTTTGCCCGCCGATCTCAGCCGGAAATGGCTGATATCAATATTCACGAGGTCATCGAGGAGACCCTGGTGTTTATTCAGCATCGTTCAAAGATGGAAAGTGTCCGGATTTCCAAGCAATTTTCCGAAAATATTCCCAACATGCGCATGGATGAAAAAAAGATCAAGCAGGTGCTGGTCAACCTTGTGATGAATGCCGCCCATGCCGTGGAACAGGACGGCACCATCACCATTGCCACCCGGTATAACGAGTCCAGCCGGCGGCTGGAAATCGATATCGCCGATAACGGCTATGGAATTGAGGAAAAAAACCTGACCCGCATTTTTGATCCCTTTTTCACCACCAAATCCACAGGCGAAGGCACCGGGCTGGGCCTTGCAGTGAGCTACGGCATTGCCAAAAGCCACGGCGGCGATATCCGCGTGCAAAGCCGCGTTGGAAAGGGTTCGGTATTTACGCTTCTGCTGCCGGTTTCCGGCTCTGAAGGAGGTGGCGCCAATGGATGAACACCATATCCTGGTCGTTGATGATGAGCCGGATATGCTCGAACTGATGGCCCGGAGCCTGGAGCCGGATTTAAACTGCCGGGTAAAAACCGCGGATTCCGGCAAGGCCGCCCTGCAGACCCTGGAGAAAAGCCCTTTTGATCTGGCCCTTATCGATATCCGGATGCCCGGCATGGACGGCCTGGAACTGCTGGAGCTCATCAAGCGCAAATGGCCGGAACTCACAGTTGTCATGATGACCGCCTACGGCTCCATTGAGTACGCGGTCCAGGCCATGAAGCAGGGCGCCTACGATTTTGTGACCAAGCCCTTTGACCATGAAACACTTGTGTTTCGGCTGGAAAAGGCCCTGGAACGCAGCCGCCTGATTTCAGAAAACCGCTTGCTGAAGCAAAGCGATCCCCACGGTCCGGCATTTTATGGCCTGGTGGGCCAGTCTGATGCCATGCAAAGCGTGTTTGAAACCATCCGCATGGTGGCCCAGACCGAAATGACCGTGCTGATCACCGGAGAGTCGGGAACCGGCAAGGACTTAACCGCCCGGGCCATTCATTCCATCAGCAGCCGCAGCAAGGGCCCGTTTGTTGCGGTCAATTGTCCCACCGTGCCCGAGCAGATTCTGGAAAGCGAATTGTTCGGCTATAAAAAAGGCGCCTTCACCCATGCCACCCAGAACAAGACCGGTCTGTTCCAGGAGGCGGACGGGGGCACTATTTTTCTCGATGAAATCGGCGATGTCAGCCCCGCCATCCAGACCAAGCTGCTGCGGGTGCTGCAGGAGCGTGAGATCAAGCCCCTGGGCGATACCCGTTCCGTGCGTGTGGATGTGCGCATCATTGCGTCCACCAACCAGGATTTAAAGGCCAAGATCCGGGAGGGAACCTTTCGGGAGGATTTCTTTTACCGCCTGGCCGTGCTGCCGGTGCACCTGCCGCCCCTGCGCGAGCGCAGAAATGACATCCCCCTGATTGCCGAGCATCTTCTGCGCAAGCATCGCAGCCGGTTAAATGAGCCGCACAAGACTTTTTCATCTGAATTAATGGCGCATTTAAAATCCCGCCACTGGGAGGGAAATGTCCGGGAGTTGGAAAATATCGTGATTCAGGCGATTTTGTTTTCCTCAGGCCAGACCATCAACCCGCAGGACTTAAAGCACCCGGTGGATGATTCGGCCGCAGAAAATCAAGGCCGCGGATATGCAGATGTCAATCATCTGCCCTACCGGGAGGCCAAGGAGACGGTGCTGCACGCATTTAACGCAGAATATATCGGAGCCCTGCTGCAGCAGACCGGCGGCAACGTGACCCGTGCAGCCAAAAAATGCGGGCTCGAACGCCAGTCCCTTCAGCAGATCATGCGCCGCTATGAGATTTCCGCGGAAGATTACCGGACTTAAAAAAACAAAACCATCATCACGGATGTCCCCGGCTTTGTCCGCAAGCCATGGCCGTGGCAATCAGGTGGGCGGTGCGTATGGGTTCAGGGATACGTCCGTGGATACAAAACCGCCTGAGCACGGCTGCGGCCTCAGGGGCTGAAAGCCCAACCCGCTGGACATAAACATTTTCCATGGGTTCCATGGGGCCGAGTCTTTCAATGATGGCCCATTTTTCCCGGCCCCTGGCAATGTGGGTGAGCAGGGCGTTTTTTATGGTGGTCATGTCCGGTTGTTTTCTGGCCACCACCATGACCGGCAGGTTTAGCCGGTCATGCAGGTCAAACACATCCACCACGTTAAATCCCCCAAGCGCTATGCCCTGGAGCAGAATCATCCGGATGTGCTGAGCAAACCGGGACTGGTCAACCATGGTCGTGATTTTTTCCGCTGCATCAAATCCGTCTTTTTTGATCCTGCCGGTCAGGACTCCGTCAAAGCGCAGATCCGCGTACACGGTGCCCACAACAGCCACACCGCCGTGATGACTTCGGGAAAACGGCGCATCATCAAAGCCGGCCACATTGGATAATCGGTTCTTTCCCATCAAAATCCTCTTTGCAGAGCATGACCCAACATCCCGGATCTGCAGATAGAAATATCCCGGATTGTCCGGCAGGTCAAGAAAGCTGCAGGGCAGATGATCATACTTGAACAAAAGCGGAAAAACATGTATAAACCGGGCTAATGAACTCTGTGAATCAACGCAATTTCAACGGCTCAGCACCGGCCCGGGAAAAACGGCGATATGTGGATGTCTTTTTTTATTTTCTCATTGTCCGGGGATTTTTTCTTATTGGCCTGATTCCGCGGAAAACAGCCGTGCATGCGGCCAATGGACTGGGCCGGCTCTGGTTTGCCGCAGACCGGCGGCACCGGGAGATTGCCGTATCCAATATTGGCCGGGTATTTGGCGGCCAAATGACCCCGCAGCAAACCCGGGCCATGGCCAGAAGCGTGTTTTGCAGCCTTGTGCGCATTGTTTTTGAAATCGGCTGGTCTTTGCGTCTCAAGCATACCGATATCCGGAAATATTTTCGGTTTTCCGGCATGCACCATTTACAGGCCGCCCTGGGGGAAAAAAAGGGGGTGCTTGTGCTGACCGGCCACATCGGGAACTGGGAACTGCTGCCCCTGGCCATGGGACAATTGGGCCTGCCTGTCAGCGCCATGTACCGCCCCCTGGAGTTTGAACCATTGGACCGTTTTTTCAAAAGTCAGCGAAGCCGCTACGGCGCCCGCCTGCTGGCCAAGCGGCGTGCCGTGCGCAGCATTCTTGCGGCATTGCACAACAATGAACTCATTGGCATGCTGCTGGACCAAAACGCCCGGGTAAAAGACGGGGTGTTTGTGGATTTTTTTGGTATTCCGGCCTGCACCGGCAAGGGCATGGCTTTGCTGGCCAGAAAAACCGGTGCACCGGTGGTGCCCGTGTTCCTGGTTCGTGAAAACGGTCATTACCGGGTAGAATGCCACCCGGCCCTGCCAAAAATCCAGACCCGGGACAAGACAAAGGATATCGAGGCGGCCACTGGCTTATATAATAAGGTAATCGAAGATATGATCCGCCGGTATCCGGAACAATGGTTCTGGGTCCACCAGCGATGGAAGACAAAGCCGTTTAAACCGTGGACGCCCAAGCCCGGATCTGTTCCGGACAAAACCACAGACGGAAAAAAGCAATGAAAATCAATATTCCCGACTACATTCAATCCATCCGGGCTTACAAGCCGGGAAAGCCCATCGAGGAACTGGAACGGGAGTACGGTATCGCCGATTCCGTGAAACTGGCTTCCAATGAAAATCCCCTTGGCCCATCGCCGCTGGCCCTCGATGCCATGCGC
>JAGTVF010000176.1 GCA_018224315.1 Desulfobacterales bacterium
ATGCTGGAAACCCCGGCAAAATAGTTGTGGGGAAGTGCGTCCACCGCGGCCTGGCCGGTTAAATCCATTTCCATGACCATGTTGATCGACACCATCTTGTTGTGCTGGCCAATGATGGTGGGGTTGTTGACGTAATCAGACGGATAGAACTCAATGGAGGGATTGTCATGGACAAATTCATAGAGGTTCTGGGAGCCTACCGCGTTTGTGGCCACGATTTTGCCGTCATTTAACCCCTTGTGCTTGTTGGTGATCACCCCCATGGACACCAGGTCCATGATCCCGTCGATGACAAACTGGGTGTGTACGCCCAGATCATTTTTGCTTGAAAGCGCCAGCAGAATCGCCTTGGGCGTTGCCCCCAGACCGAGCTGGAAGGTGGAGCCGTCCTCGATGAGGTTGGCCACCAGCCGGGCAATGCGATGAGCCGAGTCAAACTCCGGAAGCTGGCCGATGGTCAGCAGGTCCTCGTCGTGTTCCACCACCACGTCCACGTCATTTGCATGGATAAAGCTGTGGCCCAGCACCCGGGGCATGTTTTCATTGACCTGGACGATGACCAGGTCTGCAGCCCTTAATGCCTCAAGGCCTACGTCCACGGAAATGCCCAGGCTCATCCAGCCGAAGTCATCGGGCGGCGATGTCTGGACAAGGACCGCATTGATGGGCAGATGGCGCTTTTTAAACAGGTTGGGCACGGCTGAAAGGTTCATGGGCGTGATATAGGGCCGGTTGGCCTCCATGTGGCGGGCCCCGGCAGAGCCCTGGTAAATGCTGCGGATGCTGAATTGCTCAAAGGTGCCCTGGTTGGCCAGCCGGGTCAGGGGCGAATTTTGGAGGCTCATGAGCCGGACCACTTCAAGATCTGTTAAATGCGGCGCCTCATTGACCAGGGTATCGACCAGATGCTGGGGCTCGCCGCATGAAGAGCCAACAAACACACGCTGGCCGGATTTGAGAAGCTGCATGGCCTGTTTTGCGCTTCGGCGTTTTTTGATGTATTCATCCGGCCAGTATTTGACAGCCATTGTCGCTCCTTTTTCTTTATTTACCAAGGGGTTTGGAAAAATCAAAACCCGCAGCCGCCCGGGCATGAAACCTGAACAAAGGCGAATAATTGTAAACACTGTACCATAGACAAAACATTGGTGCCAATACAAAATTGGAAACGAAAAAATCAGGGCAAGACAATTCCGCTAAGGCAAAAAAAAGCGAGGCCGGGAAGGACCGGTGCCGGCAGGTGGGATTGGGCCGGCCGGGCCGGCTGAAGCTGCCGGATACTGGCGTTTCGGCTTGACAGTGCAGGGGGAAGCAGTATAATTTGGATAAAATTAAAATTTTTATCTATTGATCAGCCCTTCTCTTACTTTTTGGCGAATTCGGAATACGCCCATGCTCCGCAACCCGGTCTTTCGGCCGCGAATTGTTGTTTTTCTGTGTCTTGTGCTCATCGGCTCCGGCTGGTTTGCGGCCCGTCCTGACGCCCGGGATCCGGCAGAAGGCCGGCAGATTTTTGTCATCCCCATATCCGGAACAGTGGATCCGGGCATGGCGGCTTTTGTGGAGCGGGCCCGCCGGGAAGTTTCCCAATATCCCTATGCCCTGGCTGTTTTTGAAATCAATACCTTTGGCGGCCGGGTGGACTCCGCCCTGGAGATTGTCGATACCCTGATCCAATTTCCAAAGGATCAGACCATTGCTTATGTCTCTCCCAAAGCCATATCCGCCGGTGCTCTGATTGCCCTTGCCTGCAGTGATCTGGCCATGGCCCCGGGCAGCACCATCGGGGATGTGGCCCCGATCATGCAGTCCAGCGAAGGGCCAAAAGAGCTGGGCGAAAAATTTCAATCCCCCATCCGGGCCAAGTTCCGGGCCCTGGCCGAAAGAAACGGCTATCCCGCGGCCCTGGTCGAGGCCATGGTCACCAAGGAAAAGCACGTCCTGGAAGTCACTATGATGGACGGCACTACTGTTTACATGGATGCTCAGCAGTTTGAGGAACTGAGTGAAAGCGAAAAAAAGGCCGTGACATCGAAAAAAACCATAGTGGAAGCCGGTGAGCTGCTGACCCTCCACGATGCCGAGGCCCTTTCCTACGGCCTGTCCATGATGACCGTGGACTCCATCGATGCCCTGCTCAACAATCTGGATATGGCGGCATATGAGCTCACCCGCATCGAGGAGACCTGGTCAGAGGCCCTGGTGCGTTTCATCGACGGCATTGCCCCGATTCTGATGATGATCGGGCTGGCCGGGCTTTATATTGAAATCAAGTCTCCGGGTTTTGGCGTGCCCGGGGCTGTGGGCGTTTTCTGTCTGGCGCTGGTGTTTTTAAGCCAGTACCTGGTGGGTCTGGCCCATTACACGGAATTTTTCCTTCTCATCGCCGGGCTGATTCTGATGGGCGTTGAGATGTTTGTGCTGCCCGGATTCGGCATGGCCGGATTTGCCGGTATTGTTTTGATCGTCATCGGCATGGTGCTGGCCATGCAGGATTTTGTGGTGCCCGACCCTTCCCTTCCCTGGCAAAAGGAGCTTCTCATTGAAAACGGGGTGCGGGTGCTGGGCGCCTATCTTGTGGCCATGGTCGCCGGGCTGATGTTTATTCGCTATGTCATGCCAAAAATTCCTTCCAGCCGGGAGGGACCGTATCTGGCCGCATCATTGAAAGATGCCCACGCAGATGCCAAAGACACCCAGGTGGTGCGTCCGGGTGATACCGGCGTGGCCCTGACCTATCTGCGGCCTTCGGGCAAGGCGGAAATCAATGATGAAAGGGTGGACGTGATCACGGAAAACCAGTTTCTGGAAAAGGGAACGCCGGTAAAAGTCATTGATATCCGGGGAAACCGGATTATCGTGGACAGAAAGGACCCGGCATGATCCAGCCTTACATTGTTCCGGTGATCCTGCAGGCGGCCGGCATTGCCGTGCTTCTGGCCGAAGTCATGCTGCCTTCCGGCGGCCTGCTCACCATCGTGGCCCTGGGATGCTTCGGTTATTCCCTCTACATTGTGTTTACCGCCGTGTCCGCGTTTGCGGGCATGGTGTTTGTCCTGGCCGATATCATTTTGATCCCCGTGGTGCTCATTGCCGGACTCAAGCTGCTGGCCCGCTCCCCCCTGGCTTTGAAGACCAGCCTTTCGAGCAAAAGCGGATTCAGCTCTTATGATCAGAAAAAAGGAGAGGATTACGTGGGCCGGCAGGGCAAGGCGGCAACGGATCTGCGCCCTGCGGGAACGGCTGTTATTGACGGAAAACGCGTGGATGTGGTCACGCGGGGCGACTATATTGAAAAAGGATCGGCTGTGACGGTCATTGCCGTTGAAGGCAGCCGCATCGTGGTACGAAAAGATCAATAGTTGATGGCGCTGTAAAAAGTTCAATATCTGCGTTACGCGCGATTCCTCAGAATTTCACGTACGGATAAGTACGCTGCATTCTTCGGAATCGCGCAAGCCTTGATCTTAAACTTTTTACGGCACCATCTGAAATCAGACTTTTTACGGTGCCATCAATAGTTCAGGGTCCGGGGCTTTGTGCCGGCCGGCCCTGGACAACAGCAACCTGTTGAAGGAGGAGTTATGCCGTTCGAATTTATCATTCTCGTTATTCTTGTCATTGCCTTAATTGTTTTGCTCTACTTTATCGGATCGGCCATTTCTCTGTGGGTCCAGGCCCTGGTTTCCGGGGCGAGCATCGGGCTTTTCAACATTATTTTCATGCGGCTTCGCAAGATTTCGCCCAAGCTCATCGTCAATGGCAAGATCATGGCGGTCAAGGCCGGGCTGGA
>JAGTVF010000177.1 GCA_018224315.1 Desulfobacterales bacterium
CCCAGCATATCTGCAACTGGATCTATCACGGCATCTGCACCAAAGACCAGGTCATGGAAACCCTCAAACGCATGGCCGAGGTTGTGGACCGCCAGAACGCAGATGATCCCGGATATATGCCCATGACAAAAGATTTTGACAACAGCCTGGCCTTTCAGGCCGCCTGCGACCTGATCTTCAAAGGCCGGGAACAGACAAACGGCTACACCGAACCCCTGCTCCACGCCTATCGCCTCAAAAAGAAAGCCGGGGGCCGACCTGTGTAAAAGCAAAGATTCCGGAGCAGATGCTTGATTTTTGAGATGTTATTGTGGAAGCAAGTGTGGTACGGATATGATTTTTGGGAAGGCTTTCATTTAACCGCGATTCAGGGAGCAAGAGGATGGAAAAGATACGGAAACTGCTGGGCTTGGGTGTGATTGTTTCAGTTTTGGCCATTTGGGCCATAGCCGGCTGCGGCGGGGAGCAGGAGGAGCGGCAATCGGCAAAATTGCCGGACGCGGCCGAAGCCCTGCCGCTTTTGGAACAGGTCCCGGAAAACACCCAGGTGCTGGTCAAATTTGAAGGCCTGGAAGAGCTGTATGCGCAGTTTGCCGTCACCCAAAATTCTGTTCTGGGCGTTTCCGTGGAACAAAAAGACATCGACCGGATGAACACAGCACTGGGATTTAACCTGCTGAATCTTCAAGAGGTCGGCCAGGCCGGCTTTGACCCGGCCAAGCCCATTTGCCTGGCCGTGTCCAACATCCGGGTGAACGCCGCCGAAACCCGGCAGACCGATTTTGATATTCTGGCCCTGCTGCCGGTCTCTGACGGTGAGGCCGCCATGAATACCCTCCGCGCAGCGCTTGAAAAAGAAAATGTGGTTGTCGCTGAAGCCGAAAAAAACGGCCGGTCATACCTCAAGTGGCGCTACCCGGAGGCAGAAGGGGCCATGGCGGTCAAAGACGAGTATCTTTACATGGCAGTGAATTCAGATAACGATCCCCAGGCCTTTCTGGATTCGGCAATGGAGAACAACGCCTCGCTGGCCGATGCCGAAGCATTCCAGGAAGTGGCCGCAGACACGGATTTTACCCGGGGCCTGGCGGCTTATTTCAATATCGCCGACATTGTGGAAGCCAATGCTGAGCAGATTGGGCAGGCCGCAGCCGGCGGGTCGGACTCTGCAGCCGAAACCCGGCAGATGATCCAATCCCTCAAGCAGTATTCCGCCGGCACCATGACCGCGGATTTTGGCAGCCCGGATTTTACCCTGGACACCATTGTCTCGCTGGTGCCGGATGCGGATATCAAAAAGGTCTGGAGCCCGGACCGGATAAACCGGGACAAGGTTTTGGGCATTGCCGATCCCGCGGCCCTGCTGCTTTCCTTTGGCGCGGACATGATGCAGTATTATGAAATGATCACCGATATAATGCCCCCGGAGCAGTTTGCTTCGGTTGCCGGCCGGATGCAGGAGTTTAAGCAAAACAGCGGCATTGATCCGGAAACCGAGCTGCTCGGCAATCTTAGCGGCAGCATGAACCTGGCCCTGTATGACGGCGCCAGCATCACCCTGATGAACTACAATGCGCTTTTTACCGCCGGGGTCAAAGACGAAAGGGTCATGGAAAACGTTATTGAAAAGTTCATCAAAGTCCTTCCCCCGGACAAGCAGGCCATGATCAGCCGCCGGGAGGTGGGCGGAACAGATGCTTACGTGATCAATGCCGGCTTCACACAGGTTTATATGGGCATTGATGACAATAAGTTCATAATCGCTTCGGGAAAGCCCTTATATGAAAAAGCCCTTGGCGGCAAAAAAGATCAGGGCTTTGCCGCAAACCTCGTCGATGATCAGTTAAAACGCAGCATCATGGGCCAGCGAAACCTTTTTTATCTCAACATGGACGAGGTGGTCAAAACCGTGAACAATTTTGCCATGTTTCTTATGGAATCGGCCGGCGGAGAGCAGAAATTTCGGGAAAGACTGCATGCTGCGGGCAAATTCAACTATGTCCTGGCCACCAGCGAGCTTGAAAAAGACCTTGTCAAATCCATGTTTACGATCAAAACCCGCTTCACCGAGCCCTTTTTTGTGGAAACCGCCAGAATGGTGGACGATCTGCAGCAGTAAGACAAAAAAATCGGGGACAGTATCTTTGTCTCAAAGACTGTCCCCGATTTTCCATAAGGTAAAAATCAAGGTTTGACTACCCTTTTAACGGTTCGCCCCTTACTCTTCCGGGGAGAGCATGCCGGCGGCTTTCTTCTTTGCAGACTCGTATGAAGCATCAAGTTCTTTCATTGAGGCGGCCAAGCCTTCCTTCATGTCAGCCCAGGTGTCAGCGCTGGCAGCTTTTAGGTCTTCCATCTGATTTTCCACTGCATCTCTTTGCTCTTTCAGTTTGTCCAGTGCGTTATTTGCCTGTTCCTTTGATTCATCGGACCAGTCTTCTGATTTCGCTGAAATATCGTCCTGAAGTGCGTCGATTTTTTGATCATACTCTGACAATTTTTCCTTCATTTGTGCCATGTACTCATCTTTTTTCTCTTTGGCTTTATCCGTCATGGCACTCATAGCCTCTCCGGCTTCCTCTTTTACATCCTGTGTTTCCTGTTGGATGTCTTTTGTCGTTGTTTCCTGCTCATCTCCCCCGCAACCCCATATGCCAATCATAAATACCGCTGCAAACAATACAGCAAACAATTTTTTCATCACCATTTCAAACCTCCCTTTTTGTTTCAGTTTTTATCCATCCGGTTTTGCAATTTTTTTGTAAAACCAAATAGGAACCGTCTCTGTAAAGAGATAACCATAAAGGGATTTTTGTCCACAGGTGGCTGTTGACGATCTGCGAGCCCTTGCTCACTTATTGAAACTTATTCAGAATGCTATCTCTGAATGTTATTGACGCACCTTGTTTAAATACTCCTGGTGGTACTGCTCAATGACCGGCAAAAAATCAAAATACTTTTTCCGGATCTGCACTTCGAATTCAACCCTTGCGCTTTCATCCCGGCAATAGAGCAAAAGACCTTCGGTTACGATCCGCCCGGCAAAGGTCTGCGGACCTGTGGAGCGCAGCTTTTTGACCAGTGCCGCGTCTTTGGTCTTTGAAAAATTTGACTGTGCCGGATTTGCATTCATGTAAAACAAGTTACTAACGGATCGGGTGCGTGTTAATTCATTCCGCAGCACGGTCAAGCCCTGATGATTGCTTTCTGGCTTCAAAGGGCAATAATCAGGGTTTGCCCCCTTCGTGAAGAACCGGCCAGATTTATTTTTAAATCTTTTAAAAATCCCTTGTAAAAAAGAAAATAATCCTGTAATTAAGGATTATTATGAAAGAGTCCAAACCGGACAGCAAACCGGTCAAAAACACCCTTTCTTTGCGCCCGTACCTGCCCGGCAGGGCCTTTATCGGCCCGTTAAAGGACCTGGCCCAGCAGACCGCCTCTGCGTCTGCAGCCCTGGAAGGGCGGCTGGCCCGGGAGACCGCAGATGCCCTGGGCTGGCACCTGCGGCTGATCAACAGCTATTACAGCAACCTCATCGAGGGCCACAAAACCACCATTCCAGACATTGAAATGGCCCTGCAGCGGCATTTCCGGGATGACCCGGAAAAAAAATACGCCCAGCAGCTGTGCGCCGCCCACGTGGAGACCGAAAAAGCCTTCATGGAAGCGGTGCAGACACAGGAGCCGCCCAACATCTGCACACCGGAGTTTCTGTCACAACTGCACGCCGCCTTCTACGCGCACCTTCCCGCCGAGCACCGGTTTGCCCACACTCCGGAAGGATTTTCCGATATCCCGGTTCAGCCCGGTCAATTGCGCGATGTCAATGTGTCCGTGGACGGCCGCACCCCCCACGGCCCCGGGTTTTCGCACCTGCCCGGCCTGATGAAGACATTTGCCGAAAAATACAACCCAAACCGGTTTCACGGAGATGAGCGCCTCATTGCCATGGCCGCCGGCCACCACCGGCTGACTTGGCTCCATCCGTTCCGGGACGGAAACGGCCGGGTGGCCCGGCTTTTTTCAGGCCTCTACCTTGCCCGCTGCAGGGTGAACCAGAGCAATCTCTGGTCTTTGTCCCGGGGCCTGTCCCGGCAGAAGCAGCGCTATATGATGGAGCTGTGGGCGGCGGATTCGCCCGGCCAGAACCACAAGGAACCGGGCTGTTTTTCCGAAGAGATGCTGGCGGATTTCTGCCGGTTTTTCCTGCTTACCTGTCTGGATCAGATCGGGTTTATGGAAAAGCTGCTGCGGCTGGATCAGATCGAAGCCCGCATCGACTGGTACGTGGATATGCGGTCCAGGGACCCGCAGCATCCCCTGCGCCCGGAGGCGGCCCGGCTGCTGCGCGCGGCGTTCATGCGCGGGCGCATCTCCCGGGGCCGGGCAGGGGAGATTTTAAACATGAGCCAGCGAAACGCCCGCCGCATCGTGGCTGTTTTGCTCGATGAAGGCCTGCTCGTGTCCGCGTCCCACCGGGCGCCCCTTGTCATGGGACTGCCCCTCCACGTGCTGCCCTATTATTTTCCGGATCTGTATAATGCGTCCAATTTTTGAAACCCGGGGGGAAAAGCCGGCCGGGGCATGCTTTACCTCTGCCTGTTTCAGCTTTCCCGGTTGATTGAAAATCTTTGCAGACCAAAGGAGGCGGCCATGGCATCACAATTTCGAAATCTGATTTTTGAAGGCGGGGGCGTAAAGGGCATCGCTTATATCGGGGCCATGCAGGTGCTGACCCAGCGGGGGCTGCTCGACGGCATCCAGC
>JAGTVF010000178.1 GCA_018224315.1 Desulfobacterales bacterium
CCGTAGGAAATATAGGTATCGGCGTCAACCAGGATAACCTCTGCGTCCTGGCGAAGACGCTTGTACCGGCAGGCCGCTTTGGAACCTGCGGCCACCGCACCGATCACCACTACACGCTCTGTCATAACAACCCCCTTATTGGTGCACTATGTTTTATCAATCAGAAACAAATTTGAGCATAAGACTGAAACTAAATACTATAGGGAAATTGTGCCGGACAATGCAAGGGGATTTTCGAAAAGAAAGCCGGAACCCGGGTAAAGCGGTTATTCCCCGGGACTCCAGGAAAGAATCAGTTCCCGCTGCATCACACTTTGGGGCGAGGCCATGGAAGCGGTGGCCGTATGGCGGCGAAGATCATCAAGGGTATCGAGCAGGCTGGGATCGGCCGGATGGCCGTGTCTGACAAGGTAAGCGCCCACAACCGTGCCGGTGCGGCCGATGCCGGCCCAGCAGTGCACGTAAACCGGTTTGCCCCGGGTTATGGAGGCATCGATTGCATCGAGGATCTCCATAAGCTTTTTTCGGTCCGGAATATCAAAATCCCGGACCGGCATGGAGGTGTAAGTGGCTTCAATGCCCTTTTGACGACCAACACGGCGGACCACTTCCTCATAGGGGGGATGATGCAGGCTCAGGCGCCCGATTTCCTGGGGTTCGGTCAGATCCACGATTTTGCGGATGCCCGCTGAAAAAAGCGCGTCCAGCCGTTTTCCGGATTGCTCCGGGGTATAGGACAGCGGGTATTCGCCGGCCATCAGCCGGTTTTTTTCCACCCAGTAAGCATTGCGAAACGGCAGTTCCCCGGGTTTTTGAATATCAGTCATTTGGATTTTCTTCGAAGGACTGTTCTGCGGATTGTTTCTCAGAAGTTTTTTCGGCCAGCCGGGCCTTGCGCCGGGCCATGGCCTCCCTGTTGCGGCGCTTTTCTTCCGGGGTGCGGACAATAACCGGAGCAATGGGCCGCGGCTTCATCTGGGCATCTAAACCCACGTAGGTAATGTAGGCCGATGCAATGTGGCGGCGCTGGCCGGTCAGCAGGGTTTCGGCCTCCACGCGCACGCCGATTTCCATGGAAGTCCGTCCGGTCATGTTCAAACAGGCCGAAAGAATCAAAAGATCGCCCACAAATGCCGGGTGATGGAAATCCAGACGATCAACAGACGCGGTGACCGCGTTGCACCGGGAATGGCGGACGGCCACCACCCCGGCGGCATTGTCAATGAGCTTCATGATACTGCCCCCGTGCACGTTGCCGGCCGGGTTGGCATCTGCCGGCTGCATGACCTGGGAGGCGATCACCATACTGTCTTTGACCGGCTTGCCCCCGGCTTCCGGTTCAGGGCATGCGGATGTATCTGTCATGAAACAAGGACTCCATAAAACCTAAATTAAGCGTTTGCAGGATCGGGCATTAAAACATCTTTTCAACAGGCCGCCGCTCCGGAACAACCACGTGGGGGATGGTTTCATTGTTCCAGGCCTCGCTGACATACAGATGACAAAAACAGCTGCCGTATTCTTTGACATCCGGCTCCCGGTAATCACATGGACAGATGATGTCTTTGTCCTTTTCCAGGTCACCGGAAGCCAGCCGGCACGGACAGCTCATGTGGCCATAGCGCTCCTTGTTGGCCAGCAGGCCCTCGAGCAGTTCAAAGACCAGTTCGCGGTCCTTGTTGAAGTAATAACCCTTGGGCTCCTGAACCTTTTTGAGCTTTTCATACAGTTCTTGGGCATTCATGAGATTCCCAGCGCCTCCTTGATTTCATCTTCCCTGTATCCGACAATGACTTTTTCGCCGATCCGGATGGTTGGAAACGAGCATCGGGGATTTAACGCCTTGACATCCTCGAGCACCGCCTGGCGCTCTTCACTGTCGAGCAAATCCACCTCCACGGAATCATAGCTGACATTGCATTCATTGAGCAGCTCTTTTGCCTTTTTGCAGTGTCCGCAGGTACTTAATGCATATACCTTAACGTCTTGTTCATCTGTCATGTTCACAGCTCCTTGCCGCATTCGGTCAACCTGGATTTTTAACAAGCGGCCGGTCAATCACACCCGGGTTGGTCAATATACCGGTGTTTTCACTCAAACCGCACAACCATTTCCTCGTAGGATTTGCGCCATTTTGCCGGCAGCAGGGTTTTATCTGACCTGAAATACCCTACGGACAAAAGCAGCGGAATCCAGTAGTTTTCCGGGATATGAAATTCCCCGCGCACACCGTCGATGTCAAATCCGTCCATGGGATGGGTATCGACTCCCAGATCCTTGGCCGCCAGCATCAAGGACATGGCGAAAAAACCGGTATTTTTGCAGGCAAAGGCCATCTGCCGCCCGGCACTTGCCCCATAGAGATCTTTGCAGGCGCCGTGGAACCACTCCCGCTGGGATTCTGACATCATACCGATTTTCACAAGGGAGTCAAAATTTTTCTCCACAAAGGGGTGCCCGGGCTGCCAGCCGTCCATATCGGCCAGCACAATCAGGGTGACCGGGGCTTCGCTGACCTTGGGCTGATCCCATGCGTGCTTCTGCAGGCGCAGTTTCTCCTCATGATCACGAAGCACCATCAGGCTCCAGGGCTGCAGGTTGAAACTTGACGGGGCCCTGGCCGCTGTTTCAATGATCTGGCGCAGCACATCATCGGCCAGTTCCTTTTGCGGATCAAAGAAATTCACGGCCCGACGGTTTTCCATGACCTGTTTGAAATCCATCTCCGCTCCTTTTCCGGCCTTTTATTTCATGGCCTGGCATTCCTTGTCCCATTCCGGACAGGCGTCTTTCATGGCCACTTCGTATTTTTCCATGCACTGGGAGCATTCCAGCTCTGCATTGGGCACATTGCCGAATTTTTTCTCAATTTCTTCGGGGCTCAGATGCATCACCGCACTGCAGCCGCACTGGGGGCATTTGGCTTTTAAGCGGTATTGTTTGGC
Organism: Desulfobacterales bacterium; assembly: GCA_018224315.1. Taxonomy (GTDB): domain Bacteria; phylum Desulfobacterota; class Desulfobacteria; order Desulfobacterales; family Desulfosalsimonadaceae; genus Desulfosalsimonas. The sequence goes on from JAGTVF010000178.1 coordinate 2,946, forward strand.
CATAACGAAACCTCCTTTGCTGTCATACGTCAATTCCAATGGTTATCCGGGTTTATCAGGACGGAGCCTCCGCTGCATCCGTCTGTGTTTCCAAAAACCGTCCAAGGGCGGAAAGCAGCACGGGCGCACTTTGCGGATGCTGCCGGAGCCGCTTTTCCGATGCCTGAAATGTCTTTTGCGCCGCCTCGTAAAATCGCTGTTCATCGGTGATCCGGAAAAGCCGGACACAGTTTTGCGCGGCCACGGAATTGGCCGCGGGAATCACATTGTCTGTCAGATCCCGGGGCCGCATGATCAAATGTTTGTCCTGATGGGCTGCGGTCATGAAAAACCCGCCCTGTTTTTCATCAAAAAACAGCTCCAGCATGACAGCCCCCATCTGTCGGGCATGCCGGAGATATGCCGGATCAAGGCCATGTTCATAAAGATCCAGCAGGGCCTGCACCAGCATGGCATAATCACCGGCCATGGCAAAAATCGCCCGCTGCCCGTCAGCCCATCTCCTGTAGAGATGGCCGTCTTGTGAAACCATGCGGGTCAGGATAAAGTCAGCCGCCTTCCGGGCCCGGTCCAGATAAGCCTCCTCGCCGAGAACCCGGGAGGCCTTGACCAGGGCCGATATCATCAGCGCGTTCCATTCAACCAGAATTTTTTCATCCCGAAACGGGCGGGGGCGGCGGTCTCTGGCCGTGCGCAGCTTTTCTGCGGCCTGTTGGACAATGGATTCAACCATCTTTTCATCCGTGCCGGTCTTTCGGGCAATCTTTTCAACGCTTTGGGCTGCATACAAAATATTCTTGCCGGAAAATTCACCGGAGGGATCCGCCTTGACATTGCCGTTTTCCGATACGCCATAATACCGGCAGAAGATCTCGGATTCATCCTTATCCAGAATGGAATCGATTTCTGCTTTTTTCCAGGCGTAAAAGGCGCCTTCGGCCTTATGGCCTTCGGGCTTGTGCGTGCCGGCATCCGACAGATCCAGTCCATAGCTGTCAGCGTCCTCGGCGCTGTAAAATCCGCCCAGCTCATGGGTCATGTCCCGATGGATGTAGTCCAGGGTCTGCCTTGCAATGCGGGCAAAACGGCTATCCCCTGTAATCTCGTAAGCCTCGAGCAGCACCGGGATCATCTGGGCGTTGTCATAAAGCATTTTCTCAAAATGGGGCACATGCCAGGCATTGTCTGTGGCATACCGGTGAAATCCGCCCCCGAGATGATCGTAAATCCCGCCCCGGCTGATTTGGGACAACGTGTGAACAGCCATATCCAGGGCTTTTTGACCGTTTTTTCCCCGATCGTTATCAAACCGCAGGCGACGGTAATAAAACAGCAGAAACCGCAGAACCGCTGGCATGGGAAATTTGGGCGCCGGGCCAAAGCCGCCCGCATCCGGATCATAGTTTTGGGCAAAACCGGCTGCAGCCGCATCCAGCAGGGTCCTGTCCGGGCGGTCTTCGCCGGTGCCGGCTTCCAGGTCCTGGAGATGGGCCTTTACCGCAGCAGTGATGTTTTCCGCAGAACGCAACAATTTCTGCCGCTGGTCAGGGTCCTGCCAGGCCCGGCCAACGGATTGCACCACCTGTTTCCAGGAGGCCATGCCAAAGCGCTGATGGGTCGGAAAATACGTGCCGCCGAAAAAAGGCCTGGCATCCGGGGTTAGAAACACGTTTAAAGGCCAGCCCGCCGATCCGGTCAGGGCGGAAACGGCCGTGATATAAATCTGATCCAGGTCCGGACGCTCTTCGCGGTCGATTTTGACATTGACCAGGTTTTCGTTCATGATCCGGGCGGTTTCCGGATCGGAAAAAGACTCGTGTGCCATCACATGGCACCAGTGGCAGGTGGCATACCCGATGGAAACCAGCACCGGCTTGTTCTGCGCCCTGGCCTTTTCAAAGGCCGCATCCCCCCACGCAAACCAATCCACGGGATTGTCTGCATGCTGGAGCAGATAAGGGCTTTTTTCATGTTTCAGCCGGTTTGCACCTGTGTGTTGAGATACTGCCATATTCATTCCTTATTTTTCCAAACATAATATGCTGGAAAAGTTTTGCCACCCGATTTCCTTCAGCAGGCCAGCCGCCCAAGGCCATCAACTGTATCCTGACACAAAAATGTATCAGGTTTTTAAGCCTATGAAACAAACAATTCTGGCATCTGCTCAAACACCGGCCAGCTGCTCTTCCAGCCACTGGCGCACCTCGCCTTCAATGGCATAAACGCCCTTTTGGTTGCCTGTATCATGGCGAAAACGCCGGACCAGCCAGTCGGGCATGTCAATTTTGGCCAGTTCCTCGGCCTGCTCTGAATTGCGGCGAATCAGGTAAATCACCGGCGGCTCATCCCATGCGTAAACCACGAAATAATGGGACACATCGGATTTGGAACGAATCACGTACTTTCCGTAAACCCAGTTGTTGCCCCATTCCAGATACAGGCGAACGGCTTCTTCCGGGGTCATATCCCAGTCGATCTCATTTATAATTTCAGGCTGTTGACGAAGTTGTTCAAGGTTTGTCATCATTGGTTTTTCTCCTTTTCCGGGCAATTTGATATAAAAAACCCAATTCCTGCATTGTCTTGTGTTGTTCTATTTTCCTGTATTTATGAATCTGCACGAACCATGCCTTTTGACGTTCGACCCGTTGAAATCATAGCCAAAACGTCCCTGGCACCGAAATACAGGCCTTTTCGCCGGAGCATCAAAATTTCATGGCATGTTTCTTGAAATATGTTTCCCAAGGATTATTATTTGAAACAAACACACCAAAGCGCCGGACGAACCGGCGGAAACAGGCTTATTGAAAAGCCCAATCCATTTAAACGGAGGTTGTATGGATACGAAAAAAACCAAGGAAAAAACCCTTCCTGACATCAAAGACATCACCATTTGCGAGTCCACCGGCCAGATGATTGAAAAGGCCAGAAAAGACGGAGTTGAGCTGTGCTTTGACCGATCCGCGACCATGAAGGCCTGCCCCATCGGTGCAGATTCGGCATGCTGCAAGC
>JAGTVF010000179.1 GCA_018224315.1 Desulfobacterales bacterium
ACAAAGGGCCTGGAAAAAGAATACCAGGCCGAGCGCATCCGCGCCCGGGATATGGAACGGGAAAGCTACCAGCAGCTCATCCAGGATCTGGTCGACAAAAAAGCCGCCGGCAGGGCTGGTTCGGGAAATCAAAATCCGGAAAGTCAAAACAGAGAAGGTCAATAAGCCATGAAAACCGTCAAGCATATTCTGGTGTGCCTGGATTTAACCGATATTGACAAGCACCTGATCCATTACGCATCCCTGGCCGCGCGGATATTTCACGCTGATGCGGTGACATTTATCCACGTGATCCAGGCCTATGATCTTCCCAATAAAGGCAGCAAGTCGTTTCCGGATATCAAAAGCTCGCTCAATGCCATGATCCGCGAGGAACTCGACAGCAGAATCGATGAAAAATTCCGCAAAAGCGTCTCCACCCGTATCGAAACCCGGGTGGCCGAAGAAGACGCTGCAGAGGATATTCTGTGCTTTGCCGGAGAAATGGATACCGACCTGCTGCTGATCGGACAGAAATACGGCGAGGATCGCCAGAAACGATACGGCGGCGAGCTGTCAGCCAACTCGGAATGCGATATTTTGTTCGTGCCCGAAGACCCGCCTTTGGAAATTGCCCGGGTGTTTTGCGCAATTGATTATTCAAAAGCCTCAAAGGCGGCCTTTGACCGCGCCCTGCACCTGCATCACCAGCAAAAGGCCGGACTGCTTTGCTATCACATCCAGGACACCACCCGTAGCTATTTTCCGGCCTCCACCCGGAAAAGCGCCAGCCAGAGCCAGAGCCGGGCTGAAGCCAAACACCAGGAATTCATGGAAGAATTCGGCCTGGACCCCGAAGCCTTTCCATGCAGAATCGATGCATCCGAGGATCTCATCAGCGAAGGGGAAAAGCTCTACAAAGCCGCGGAAGATGAAAACGCAGACCTGATCATCGTAGGGGCTGCCGGGGACACGGCCACTGAAACCTCTCTTCTGGGCAACATCACCGAAACCCTTCGGCGCATGGAAAAAGCAATCCCGGTCATGATCGTCAAAGACCGGGAAAACAAAAAGTTTTTCTCAAATTTGCTTTCGTGAAAAACCGCTCATATCACAAATCTGTCCGGCAGGCCTCGTCTTCACCCGGGGATTTGCGCAAAAAGTAAAATCCCAGGGCAATCAGGGGAATGGCCACGATCAGGCCGAACAGGGGCAGCACGGTAAATCCGATAATCAAAAATATCAGTCCCAGGGCCAGGAAAAATATTCCGAGCAGGCGGCCGAAAACTTTTTCATCCCGGCAGGCCCGGCTCAATTGTTGAAGTTTATTCATTTTCACATCCTCCCGTTGTGGTTGCAGGCGCCGCTGCCGGCAGGGCAGCCGCCAGGCCGGTTCAATCTCTATTAACTGCAAAGATAATCCCGCGGCCCGCTGCGTCAAGCACCCTGCCCCCGAAAACACACACAAATCCACCTGCCGCCCCACTCTGCGGTTGACGAAAAACCACAAAATCCTGTATGTTTAAAAAGATATGAGCAACTCAATCATCATCTCAATACCGCACTGCGCTGCCCGGGTGCCCGGGGATATCCGGGAGCAGATGGCGCTATCCGACCAGGAGATCCGGGACGCTGAGGATTTTGGCACGGCTGAAATCTTTGGCAAAATGCCGGCAAAAACAATTTTGCAGGCCAAATGGAGCCGGCTGGTGGCGGATCTCAACCGGGCGCCGGACAGCCGCGGGCCCAAAGGCATTGTGGCCGAAACCGACTACCGGGGCCGGCCGATCTACAGGCCCGGCCGATACCCGAACGCAGCCGCCGTGGAAGAGCGCATCCGGCAGTATTACAATCCATACCACGGAAAACTGGCAGAGGCGGTTGCCGACCCGTCGGTCCGATGCCTTCTGGACTGCCATTCCCTAAACGGCACCGCCCCGGCAGACGCCCCGGACGCCGGAAAAAAGCGAAAAGACATCATCATCAGCAACAACGGGGATACAAACGGCCGCCCCCGGCCCGGACACGGTCCTATCTCCTGCCCGGCCGAAACCATGAATCGGATCCGATCCGCCCTGGAAGCCGCCGGGTTTTCCGTGGCGGTCAACAACCCCTACCAGGGCGGCTACATCACAGTGCACTACGGAAAACAGCTCATGGAACGCGGAGGCTTTGCCATCCAGATCGAAATGAACCAGGATCTCTACATGCCCCCGGGCGCCCTGAGTCCAGACCCGATAAAAATCACCGAAATAACAAGAAAACTTGAAAAGACGGTGACGAGTACCTATTGACGCATACCAAAAGACCTGTCACCCGCAATCTGTCGAGCAGACCGGTTTATCTAATTGCCTGTCATTCAGCAGCTGTTGCCCCCTTTAGCGATGTCGGACCAATGCATCATACCTGATTTTTAACATAATGGGTCTTTTTAGTGGAGGGAAATGGCGATCCATATGCGCTATATGAGCCGCTTGCTGCTTACCAGGCTGATTTTGGGGGTAAAAATGATGTTTTAAGAGGTGAAAACAGGCTTTTCTGGGATGCATTGGATAATATTTG
>JAGTVF010000180.1 GCA_018224315.1 Desulfobacterales bacterium
ATCGACATCCGGGACCAGAAACCCAAAAGCGTCATGGAATATATCGGCACCACCTATTTTGACTATCTGATCACCGTATGTCCCATGGCAGAACAACACACCCCGGTATTTCCGGGGGTCAGCCGCCGTCTTCACTGGCCAGTGCCCGATCCCGCAGAAGCCGAAGGCTCGGAAGATGAGAAAAAACAGGTTTTCAGGCAGGTCCGGGATATGCTGGATGCAAAGATCCGCGACTGGCTCGGTCACCAGGGCGCCGGCAGGGATCTGTGAAAACCGGTTTTTGATCAACTCCCGGCCCGTGCTTATGATTTCTGAACACGCATGTATCTGTGCCCGGAAAATGATCAGGGATATTTGAAATGAAAATCGTCTCCATTGCCGTCAGCAAACATAAAGGCACCCCCAAAAAACAGGTAAAAACCGCCGAGCTCATCGAAGACCATGGCCTTGACCAGGACGCCCATGCCGGCGACTGGCACCGGCAGGTGAGTTTTCTGGCCGCAGAAAGCATTGAAACCGCAAGGCAGCAGGGCCTGGATGTCTCTTTTGGCGATTTTGCCGAAAATATCGCCACCACCGGCATTGACTGGAAAAGCCTGCCAGTTGGCACCCGGGTTGCAATCGGGGCCTCGGCGGTGGTGGAAGTCACCCAGATCGGCAAAACCTGCCATAACAAATGCGCCATTTATTACAAGGCAGGCGACTGCATTATGCCCAAAGAGGGCGTTTTTGCCCGGGTCTGCCGGGGCGGGACCATTTCCTGCGGCGATCGGGTGGCTGTTTTATAAATAGTGCCCGCTTTTACGGCTGATGTGAAAAAACGCTTGTTTTTATCTTCGGAAAAAAACAGATGGTGTGGAAATGAAAACTTGACTTCGTAGTTTCGCGAAATATATTAAGTGACCATGAAAAAGAATGAATACTTACAAACAGAATCAACCAATCGGACGGATGGGTCCCTGTTTTGTATGGAAGGGGCAGACCGCGGGTTTGCAAAAGAGGTCAGCCAACGCTCCGGGGTCATCACGGATCTGTGCTGGCACTGCAAATGCTGTTCCGGAGGATGTCCGTTTGCCCATGCCATGGATTTTCTGCCCAACCAGGTCATCCGCATGGTGCAGCTGGGAATCAGGGAGCAGGTGCTTTCCTGCGGGGCGATCTGGCTTTGCGTGGGGTGCAATACCTGCTCAATGGAATGTCCCACTGCCATTGACATGGCCGCGGTCATGGATGCTTTGCGCCAGATGGCAATAGAGCAGGGCGAGGCCATTGCCGAGCCCGACATCCTCAATTTCCACAGGGAAGTGATCAACTCCATTTATCGTCACGGCCGGACCCATAAGCTGGAGATCATGCTGCGCTACAAGCTCCAGACCCGCAAATGGCTGTCGGACATGAACACCGGCCTGCGCATGATGTCAAAGCGCAAGCTGGATCTGCGGCCTTCAAAGGTGACGCATATTGCTGCCATCCGGCGGATGTTCCGGCAGAATCCGGGAGGGCGGCCATGAACAATCTCAATACGCTTCAATATTCCTATTTTCCCGGATGCTCACTGGCCACCTCGGCAAAGGAAAGCAACCGGTCGCTGATCAGCTTCTGCCGACAGCAAGGTGTCGAGCTGACCGAACTCAGGGACTGGAACTGCTGCGGTTCGTCTTCGGCCCACAGCATTGACGCGCACCTGGCCCATCACCTGCCGGCCAGAAACCTTGCCCTGGCCCCGCCGGACCGGCCGCTTCTGGTGGCCTGTCCGAGCTGTTATCTGCGGCTGAAACGCACCCACATGGAAATCGCCGAAGATTCGGCCGCCCGGGAGGAATTTCAACGGATGTGGGGGCGGCGCTTTGACCCGGATCTGGAGATCGTCAGTTTTTTTGAGATGCTTTCCATGATCGTTGACCAGGGGCGTTTGAAGGGGCTTTCGGGTCGTTTAAACGGGCTGCGTTTTGCTCCGTACTATGGCTGCATGCTCATGCGTCCGCCAAAAATGCGTCGTGAGCACACGTTCCATGGCCTCATGGAAAAGGTGCTTTCCCAAACCGGGGCCGAACCGGTGCGATGGCCCCACAAGGCCCGCTGCTGCGGCACGTTTCTGTCCGTGTCCCGGCCGCTTGTGGCCGCCAAAAGCGTGCAGACCATCATGGACGGGGCGGCCCGCGCAAATGCTGAGTGCATTGTTACAGCATGCGCCATGTGCCATCTCAACCTGGAGATCCGCAGCACCCGGCCGGGCCGCATTCCTGTGCTGTATTTCTCCGAGCTGCTTTCCCTGGCCGGAGGCATCGGTCAGGGGGAAGGCTGGTTCCGCCGGCATCTCATCGATCCACGCCCCCTGCTGCGCCGGCACCATCTGATTGCCTGAATCAAGATGCGATGTTTGCCAAACCCCGGGCCAATGATTAAAGAAATAAAAAGAGCCGGGTGCAAGACGTGACCCCTGCCAGGCACGGTAAAATTTAAACCAAACAAGTCTGGAGGATCCATGCGAAATATCGTTATTCTGGGGGCCGGAGCCGGCGGCACCATTGTTGCCAACCAGCTCAGACGCGAGCTTGATGACAGCGATTTCCGGATCACCATCATCGACAAAGACGAGCAGCACCACTACCAGGCCGGATACTTGTTCATTCCTTTCGGGATTTATTCCAAACAGGATGTTTTGCGGCCCAAACGCGAATTTATCCCAAAAGACGTGGACTTTGTATTGGACCGGGTGACCGGAATCGAGCCGGACAAGCGGCAGGTGGTCACTGAAAAAAGCCGGTATAACTACGACTGGCTGGTTGTCAGCACCGGGTGCCGGATCGCCCCGGAAGAAGTCGACGGCCTGATGGAGACCTGGCAGGAAACCGCCTTTGACTACTATACCCTGCAAGGCGCCCTTAACCTGCGCAAAAAACTCAAGTATTTTGAATCCGGCAAAGTGGTGTTAAACATTGCCGACACCCCTTTTAAATGCCCCATCGCCCCTATTGAGTTTGTGTTTATGGCCGATGCGTTTTTTACCCGAAACGGGGTCAGAGACCGGGTGGAGATTGAACTGGTAACACCCCTGGACGGCATTTTCACCAAACCCGTGGCCACCCGCGAACTCACGCGCATGGCGGAGAAAAAAAACATCCGGCTGCGAACCCAGTTCACCCTTTCCGAAGTCAACGGGCAAAGCAAGACCATTGTCTCAGCCTCGGGAGAGGAGGTGGGCTATGACCTTCTGGTTTCAATCCCGCCCAACATGGGCGACAATTCGCTGATTGATTCCGGTGTGGCCGATCCCATGGGCTTTATGAGAACCGACCGGCACACGCTTAAGTCCCAGGATTTCGACCGGATCGATGTTCTGGGCGATGTGACCAATGTCCCCACTTCCAAAGCCGGATCTGTGGCCCATTATGAATCCTACACCGTCACGGAAAACATCCTGCGCGAAATCGACGGATATCCGCCCAAAAGCACTTTTGACGGCCATGCCACCTGCTTTCTGGCCTCCGGCTATGAAAAGGCCACATTGCTTGATTTCAACTACACGGTTGAGCCGCTGCCGGGCAAGTTTCCCTTTCCGGGCCTGGGCCCTTTTAATCTGCTCAGCGAAAGTCTGTCCAATTATTGGGGCAAGATGCTTTTCCGGTGGGTTTACTGGAACCTGATGATGCCGGGAAATGAACTGCCCCTGGAGCCGCAGATGAACCTGGCCGGCAAGGTCCGGCCCTATATCCCGGCAGCTTAAAGGAGATTCCAATGTCGAGCATGGAAGATATTGAAGCGCGCCTCCAGCGCATCGAAGAGATGCTTATGCCCCTGAGCCGGTCGGCTGAGGCCGCCAACGAACTCAAACGGGATCTTGAGCCACGGGTCAACGAGGCGGTCAAAGCCGTTATCATCGAGCTGGCCGAGATCGAATCGGATTTTCAGATAGAAGATCTGCTGTTCCTGTTAAAAAAGATGGCCAGAAGCACCCGGCATATCACCTATGCCCTGGACCTGCTAAACAAGGGCATAGACCTTCTGGATGTAAGCGAACCCCTGCTGCGCGACAGCGTGCCCCAGTTCATTGAAAGCCTGGACCGCATGGAAAGAAACGGCGTTTTTGCCCTTGGACAAAGCCTTCTTGATGTCATGGAAGAATTTTCAAAAAATCACAGCCGCCAGGACATCGACAGGCTCCAAAAAACCATTCTGGGGCTGATGCAGGCGGGTGTGAAGCTCTCAGGCGATCGCAGTCTGGAAAACCTCGACCGGCTGGCCGAAGTTCCGGACCTGCTGGATCTGGACCGGGTGGCGGAAGCCGGGATTTTTGATCTGCTCAAAGCCCTGCGCGAAGACCGGGTCAGGCGCGGAATCGGAGTGCTGCTCAATCTGCTGAGGGCGCTGGGCGGATCTTTACAGGTGGATCAGCCGGGAAAAAAGTTTCCCGATCATCCTGATGCCCGGCATGGGTAGGGCCTGCCCGGAATCACTCTGAAACCTGCTGTTCCAGCCACTGCTTGATCAAATCCCGGATTTCCCGGACCCTGGCCAATTTTTCTTCTTCAGAACCCTCGACTTGCGCGGGATCGGGAAAAGGATGGTGCAGGCGTCTGGCAATTCCGGGATATATAGGGCAGTCGCTTTCCGAATCATCGCATACTGTGATCACATGGCTGTAGGTCCGCCCCTGTTTGAACAATTCAAATACGCTTTGGGGTTTTTTTTCGGAAAGATCAATGCCTTCTTCCAGCATCACAGCCGCCACAAGCCGATTGACCGCCGAAGCCGGCGAAAAGCCCGCACTTTCCACCGCTACGTTGCCGCCTGTCATCTTTTTGAGCAGCGCTTCTGCAATCTGGCTGCGCCCGGCATTGTGCCGGCAGATAAAAAGCACCCGGCTGTTTTCGTCCATTCCGGCATTTTCTGTTTTCATGTTTGTTTTATCCTTTTTGTTGTCATGTGTTTGGCGCCTTGGATGTTTGTCACACAAATGTAACCCAATAAAACTTGACTTCGTAGTTTCGCGAAGTATAATAAAGTCAAACACAGCGTAAAAAAAAGTTTTTACCGCTGTCAACGAAAATCGCCTGCGGTGCGCAAATCGGCCGCA
>JAGTVF010000181.1 GCA_018224315.1 Desulfobacterales bacterium
GATCCAGCACCATAACATCCGGGGACTGTTTGTTTAACTGCTCCAGGGCCTCTTCCCCGTTTAAGGCGATATCCGCGCTCAAATCCCGCATCTGCATGCGCTGGGAAAGAGTGTCGACAAAGTCTTTCTCGTCATCCACAAGAAGTATCCGGATTTTGCCGGTGCCCTTATCGTCTTCCATGAATCTCTCCTTTATTGAGTCGTTTTGTCTCAATCTGAATCTTTGTGTTTCATCCGGCAGTCTTTATTTTTATAATTAGATCAGATAGTTTACCCCACTGCAAGGGACATGTCAAGAGACGAAAACATACCCAGCCGATAACAGGAAAATACGACGGCGGGGCGCGGAACAGATCCCGAATCCCCTTGTCCAGGACATATTGGGCTTTGCTTAAGACTCCGGTTTTGATAATCTGCGGTTTCCTGCCAACCAAAGGACGCTTTGCGAAAGGAGACGGCAAATGGTAACCCTGCTGACCACAAAACAAGTGGCCGCCTATATCGGTGTCAATGAGAAGATGGTTTATTCACTGGTTGCGGAAAAAGGGCTGCCAGCCTCGAAAATTACCGGAAAATGGCTGTTTCCCCGGCATCTGGTGGATCAGTGGATCGAGGCCAGCACCGTCAATTACCCGGATTCCCCGGCAAAGCGGCTTCCCGAGACCGGGTTGCTGATCATTGTGGGCAGCAACGACCCGCTTCTGGACCAGACCATATCCTGGTTTAACCGGCTATTTCCGGATCATATCGCCGTGTTTGGCAACACCGGCAGTATGGGCGGGCTAAGGGCCCTGCGCCAGGAACGCTGCCACATGGCCGGCAGCCATCTCATGGAAGAAAACGGATCCGAATACAATTTTTCCCATGCAGGCCGGGAAGTGGAGCAAATGCCGGCTGTGGTCAATTTCTGCCGCAGGGAGCAGGGTCTTTTGGTAGCAAAAAACAACCCCAGGCAGATCCGATCCGTGGCCGACCTCCATCAAGCCGAAATCCGCGTGGTCAACCGGGCACCGGAAACCGGCACACGCCTGCTTTTTGACCGGATGCTGGAGCAGGCCGGCATTGATACGCAAAGCCTTGCCGGATATGAAAACGAAGTCAGCCGGCACATTGATGTGGGCATTGAAATCCTTTCGGGCAGAGCCGATGCCGGCCCGGGCATCCGGGCCGTGGCCGGCATGCTCGGGCTGGATTTCATTTCCCTGCGCTGGGAACGCTATGACATGCTGATCAGCAAGAACCACTTTTTTGACCGGCCGGTGCAGGATTTTCTGGCTGTTTTCCATGACCCGGGCTTTGAACGCATGGCCGCCGGCTGGCAAGGCTATGATGTCAATCTGAGCGGCAAAATGATCTTTCCCGGACAGTGACCCCTGGCAATCCATCAGATGCCTGGGCGCGGCAAGCCGGGACCCTGCCTGCAATTGATTTTTCCGCCTGCCCCGCCTGTCTGTGACTGCAAAAAATTTCAACCGGCAAAACTTCGGCGGCGTCGGCGGGTCCGTGACTGAAAAATGCGGTTGTAGACCTCATCCGGGTCGAAACTTTCATAACCTGCGTCCTGCAGGCCTTCGGAAAGATCCCGGATGGTCTTGGTGCCCACGCCCGGCCAGCACAATATGGCCTTGATATTTTCCTGTCCGCTTAATTTCCCGGGATCGGCCAGCGCCTGTTCGCCCAGGCATTTGCGGATGACGTTGCAGGTATGGGTACCAATGTATTCCACGAACGGATACTCAAAGGCGGTTTTCCGGAAACGGCATTCCCGGTAATAGGCCTGCTGTACGTTGGCAATGCCCATCTGGCAGGCTTCGCCGATCTCCGCCCACAAATGCCCCTTGCGGCGCATTTCAAAAATCAGATCGATTCGCTGCCGGCTCTTGCTGTCTGTATATCTTCCCAGTTGTCCCATGTTGATTCTCTTTTTTGTATGTGCTGTGCGCGATAGTTACTATAAAGAAGTTCGGCAAGTTGAACATTGATCATTTTCCGGACAATCGTCTTTATCAAAACACTTATAACCTCATCGCTGAGGGTTTTGACAACCTGATCATCACGGCTTTTATTCTATATACGCTATAGGATTAGATCCAATTGGTCAAGTTGGAATAGGCTATTCTCCTATTTTATGTGATTTTCCTAAGATTAGACACGAATCAAACCTGCTGCAAATCTATAAAAATTTGCATAGAAAAAATTTGCATGTGACGTTTGCCGCCATGATGTGATACCTTACCGGCAAAAACCAATACAGGATTTTTGTCATGCACGAACTGCCCGTCACGGAAAGCATTCTGGAAATCGTTGTCAAACACGCAAAACAAAATCAGGTCAGCCGTGTGGTTTCCATAACCCTGGAGGTCGGGGAACTGAGCGACCTGGAAAATGAATGGCTGCAGCATTATTTTGATTACCTGAGCAAAGACACCCCGGCCGCAGGTGCGGAACTCAAAATCCAAAGGGCGCCCATAGTGCTCAAATGCCGGCAATGCGGCCATGAATTCCAGATCCGGAAAGATGAACTGGGTTTATCGGATTGTCCGCAATGCGGAACCGCCGGCGATGTCTCCCTTGTTTCCGGTCGGCAGTATCACATAAAGGAAATGGAGGCCCTCTGAATGGAAGAAATCAAACTCATCGAAATCAAAGAAAACATTCTGTCAGACAATGACGAGGCCGCGCGGCAGCTGCGGCAGAAACTGGCGGACGAAAAAACCTTTGTCATCAACCTGATGTCATCGCCAGGGGCCGGAAAGACCAGCCTGCTGCTGCAGACCATAGAACGCCTGAAAAACGAACTGCGTATTGGTGTCATCGAGGCAGATATCGATTCAGTGGTGGATGCGGAAAAAATCCGGCAGTCCGGTGCGGCCGCCGTGCAGCTGCGCACGGGCGGCTTTTGCCACCTGGATGCCGCCATGGTGAAAACCGGACTCGATGGCATCGGTTCAAAGGATTTCGATCTGATCTTTATTGAAAATGTGGGCAATCTGGTCTGCCCGGCGGAATTTGACACCGGAGCCATGAAAAACGCCATGATTCTCAGCGTGCCCGAAGGCGATGACAAGCCCCTGAAATATCCTTTGATGTTTACTGTTTCAGACGTCCTTCTGATCAACAAAACCGACATGATGGCCCTGAGCGACTTTGACACTGCGGCTCTGCGCCAACGGGTGCACAAACTGCACCCGGAGATGGAAATTCTTGAAGTCTCGGCCAAAACCGGCGCTGGCATGGATCAATGGGTGGACTGGATCCGTCGGGCTCTTGAGAATTTTTCTTGACAAAACTTTGACAATCCTCTTTAAAATATAGTAATAATCTGTAATTAATCGTTTTTCTGAGAAGCCACCGGCCTGAAAAGAAAATCCGGGCCCAGATGCAACACCATCCATCGAAGCGGTCATACCATCATGCATGACAATGACAACAGCAACGACAAGCAGGAACATGGCGCAACGCAAACAGAAACCGACTTTGAACTGGAAATCCGCTTTGACGACGAAACGGACTGGCCTGCAGAGGATGCCGGCAACGATGACAATCGACAGCCAGAGCCGGAAAATGCCGCCCTGGAGGCTGTAAACCATCGAATTGCCCAATTGTCCGAGGCTTTTGAAACCAAGCTCAAATACGATGCCCACAAAAACAAGGTCATCGATGAGCTGCACCGGGAACTTCAGGAATACCGGGATGGCCTGGTCAAAAAATACATCCATTCCATGGTAACCGATGTCATTAAAATCATTGATGATATCCGTAAATTCAAGGGGTATTACGAACCCGGGCCGATTAGCGAGCAAACAGCCGCCCGGCTGCTGGAGTTTCTGGAAGAAATCGCCGGTGACCTGGAAGACCTTTTTACCTGGCAGGGTATTGCTGCCTTTACCTGCGGTGTGACCCATTTTGACAACACCCGCCAGCGTGTTGTCAAAAAAGTTGAAACCAGCGATCCGACCATGGACAAAACCATAGCCGAAAGCATGCGCCCGGGTTATGAATGGGACGGCAAAATTCTGCGGCCTGAACTGGTCACGGTTTACGTATACGATTCTAGCGGGAAAGGGGACAGGCTTTGACAGAAAAAAAGATCAAACGGATCTTCGGCATTGATCTGGGAACCACCTACTCCTCCATTGCCTATGTGGATGAATACGGCAAGGCCGTCATCATCCCCAATGCGGAAAACGAACGGGTGACCCCCTCGGTTGTTTTTTTTGACGAAAACACCGTGGTGGTCGGGGAAGTGGCCAAGGAAAGCGCCAAGCTGTATCCCAATGAAGTGGTCAGCTTTATCAAGCGGTCAATGGGAGAGCCCAATTTTATATTTGAATACGGGGGCGAGCGTTACAGGCCGGAGGAAATATCGGCCTATGTCCTCAAAAAACTGGCCCAGGACGCCCAGCAGCACCTGGGAGAAACCATTTCCGACGTGGTGATCACATGTCCGGCCTATTTTGGCATCAACGAAAGGGAAGCCACCCGCAAGGCCGGGGAGATTGCAGGGTTTAACGTCCGCCAGATCATCAACGAACCCACCGCCGCAGCCATCGCCTACGGGTCCCTGGACACCACCCAGAACCGGGTGGTCCTGGTATACGATCTTGGCGGGGGCACCTTTGACGTCACCATGATCGATATCCGAAAGGAGTCCGTGGAAGTCATCTGCACGGGCGGGGATCACAATCTCGGGGGCAAAGACTGGGACGACCGGATCGTGGCCTACCTGGTGGAAAAATTCCAGGAAGAAACCGGCATTACCGAAGACATTCTCGATGACCCGGACACCTGGCAGGATCTGCAGCTGTCAGCGGAAAAAGCCAAGAAAATTCTCAGCCAACGGCCCAAAACCCCGGTTTCCATCACCCATGGCGGAAAACGGGTTAAACTGATGATGGATCGGGAAAAATTCGAAGAGGTCACCGAGGACCTGCTGGTGCGGACCGTGGATTTCACCCGGGATATGCTCGATGCTGCCGCGCAGAAGGGCTACAGCCGGTTTGATGAAATCATCCTGGTGGGCGGGGCTACCCGGATGCCGCAGGTATCCGAACGAATCGAAAAGGAATTTGACATGGCGCCCAAGGTTTTTGATCCAGACGAGGCCGTGGCCAAGGGCGCGGCCATCTACGGATGGAAGCTGGCGTTAAACGATGACCTGATCCGGCGGATATCGGAAAAGACCAAAAAAACATTTGACAGTTCCGGCGATCTTTCCGAAATGATGGACACCAGCCAGATCACCACCCGGGATTTCCAGGAAGCCGCCCGGGAACTGGCCGAGGATACCGGCTATGCCCTGCCCTCGGTTGAAAACGCCATGCTGCGGGTTAAAAACGTCACGTCAAAAAGCTTCGGGGTGGTGGCCCACAACCCATCAGGTGAGGAAATCGTGTTCAACCTGGTGCTGCGCAACACCACGGTGCCGGTCAATGTGGTAAAAAAATTCTACACAGCCGTGCAGAATCAAAAAACCGTTCTCATCCGGACCATGGAAAGCGAGACCAGCAACATTGAAATCCCCCTGGAAGACGCGACTGAAATCAAGACGGCCATTTTGCACCTGCCGCCGAATCTACCGGCTGACCTGCCCATTGAAATCACCTTTGACTTAAACGACGAGGGTCGTCTTCACATCACGGCCCTGGAAACCGGCGAGTACAGAAAAGTCCAGGTGGAAGTGGACACGGCGTCGGTTATCGGTGGTGAAGAATTTGAAAAGGCCAAGCAACGATCACAGAACCTGGTGGTGCATTGACAACCACAGGCACTGACAATCTCCCGGCAATCCTAACATCAAGGCATATCTGACAGGGCTATGGAACGCGAAAATTTCTACCTTCTGCTCGAACTCCCCTGTGATCCGCCGGAAACTGATGCACAGGTCATTGAAGATGCCATTGCAAAAAAGCAGTCCGAATGGAGCCGCCTTCGCAATCATCCTACAAAAGGACTGCACGCCCAGAAATACATCAACCTGATTCCTGAAATCCGCCGGGTGATGACCGACGAGGCACTGCGGGCCAAGGAGGCCGAAGCCGCCCGGGAAATCTCGGCCAGGGACAAGCAGGACAAGTACCCGGAAATCGACCGCCACATTGATATCCTCATGGGCAAGGGGCATATCACCCCGGAAGAGGTCCACAAGCTGTCCAAGGTCCACGGCCTGGACAAGGGCGAAATCCAGGGACGGATTGCCGCCCGCAAAAACCAGAAATACAATCGCGTCGACCAGCAGATCACCCTCCGCATGGCCAAGGGCTATCTTACGGAATCGGAAGTGGAGCAAATCGCCAAGCGCAATTCCGTCAAGGTCGAAGAGGTGCGCAAGCGGGTTCGGTGCCCGATCAAAAAAAACAACGGCGACAAGGACATCACCCCCCCCCGGCAGCTGGACCGGTCCCTGGAAAAAACCATCCGGGACAACCTGAAGCTGTTAAACAAGTCCTCGCTTTACGATTTTCTGGGTCTTCCGGAAAGTGCCGATCTGCAAACTCTCCAGGAGGCGGCGTCCCAAAAGAAAAAGCAGGTGGCCCGCACCAGCAAAAAAGACGCCGTGGCCACGGCCAATAACACCCTGGCCGGGTACTGCATGACCCTGTTTAAATCCAACGAAACCCGCAATGCCTACGATGTCAGCCTGGCCCGGGCAAAACTGGCCGAACTTGACTCAGATATTGACATTGCGGGGATCGACGGCAAAATCCGCCCGGAATATTACGATATTTTAATTCAAAAGGGCATTGAGTTCGGCATGGAAAAAAACGAGGCCGAACAATATATCCGGGATTACTGCAGCAGGAAAAAATGGAGCATTGAAATGGCGCCCAAAAAACGGCGCCGGATGCTCCTGACCGCAGGCGCGGCAGTGGCTGCGGTTGTTTTGCTGGTCACCGCCGGAATGATTTTTTACACCATTCAGCAGGACCGGGCCCGGCAGGCCGACTTTGACCGGCTGATCCGCCGGGTGGAAGACAAACCCGGGCCCTCGGAAAAAACTGATCTATTGGAGAAGTTCCTGCAGGCCCATGCCGGAGACGAAAATTACACCCGGTTCACAGACGAAGCGCGCAAACGGATCGACACGCTTGCCGGCCGGGCGGCACAGCTTCGGTACGCCGAAACAGCCGACGAAATTCAGGTCCTTGAACAGCAGGACAAATACGAGCAGGCAATTGACCGCCTGAACCGGTATCTTCAATCCGATCCCCCGAAAAAACTGGCGGATAAAGCCAAAAAAAGAATCGCGAACCTGGAAGACCAGATTGAAAAAAGGGTTTTCCAGGCCCTTGAAGATCTGATGATTTCGGGCAGCGCCAAAGAAAAAATGCAGGCCATTGACCGGTATCTGGAAAAATACCCCAACGGCGACCATAGGGAGGCTGTCCGGGGCATGGAAGCGGATATGAGCGGAGAGTATTACATTTATGTCAAAAATGCCCTGGAACGCTGCGAATCTGATCAAGACTGGAAGGCCTGCGCCGATCTTTGCAGAGATTACCTTGCCCGTTATGATAACTCCTATGCCGATCAATTAAAAGACCGCCTGGCCGGGTACCGGAAAAAAATCAAGCAGGCCCGGATGCTGGCGGCACTGGAGGAAAAGGCCCGACAGCACGGCACCAATTATGACAGGGCCATTGGTGTGTACAAGGACTTTCTCGATGCATACCCGGACTCCCCCCTGGCTGAAAAAGTGAAAACCGAAATCTCCCGTCTCCGGGAAAAGGAAAAAGACCGGAAAGCCGAAAGCACCCGGCAGCGTTTCCGCAGCCTGCTGGCGCAAAGCAACGACCGGTTCACGGAAAAAAGGCCGGGCGTGGTAACGGATTCGCGCACCGGCCTGATGTGGCAGCTTCTGGATTCCGTCCTGGCCGGAGAGGGTCAATGCCTGACCTACGAGCAAGCCGGAGAATACGTGGAAAATTCCCAAACCGGCGGGTACACGGACTGGCGGCTGCCAACGGCAGAGGAACTGGCCGCCATCTACAAGGAACCGCCCTATTTCCCGGTTATGGAAGAAAAATGGTACTGGAGCGCGGACAGCTATTCAAGCTATTCAGAAGGGTGGCGCCAAATCGTGGACACCATTGACAACCAGCCCGGTTCTGACTGGCGGGTGGAGCGCCGGGACTCGAAACAGTGCGGTGCAGTGCGGGCAGTTCGAAAACCATAAATTTCCTGTTGACAAGTCCAAGGTTTTTTTTTATGGTCAGAGCTTATTTCAAAGGGGCTGTAGCTCAGCTGGGAGAGCGCATGACTGGCAGTCATGAGGCCAGGGGTTCGAATCCCCTCAGCTCCACCATTTTGCATACAATAAACCGGCATGCGGCAAGGCATGCCGGTTTTTTATTGACCTGGACGCTGAACACGATTCATTTAAAAAAATACCCCTTGTTATTTTTTTAATCGTTTCTATTGACAAACGGCAGTTTAAAATCCTATAGATATAGATAAAGAAAACGGACAATCCGGCCAAAGCCATCCGGAAGAAAGCCGATCTGACTCCGGGTTGACCGCTATTGACGGACAACATCAAAACCGCAATTTTGGCTTAACATTGCAATGTCCACATAACGTAAAAAACAAATGGACATGAGTACAATTGTATGCGCAAACTTCCAGTTAACGGTAACGGAAGATAAAGACATTTATCACAACCAGAAAAAGGCTGCTGCAAACTCGTTGCCTGCAGCCCCGATCAGCTGTTTGCATCCGCACTGTGCAATAGAACCAAGGAGACAACATGACCACAGAAATTGAAACCTACAAAGCCAAGCATCCCATCCGGGTGGTCACGGCCACCTCCCTTTTTGACGGCCATGATGCGGCCATCAACATCATGCGCCGGATTCTGCAGGACACCGGCGCAGAAGTCATTCATCTGGGACATAACCGCTCGGTGGCCGAAATCGTCAATGCCGCCATTGAAGAAGACGTCCAGGGCGTCGCCATTTCCAGCTACCAGGGCGGCCACATGGAATTCTTCAAATACATGCGCGACATGCTGGTAGAAAAAAATGCCGGTCATATCAAGATTTTCGGCGGCGGCGGCGGCGTGATCGTACCCGATGAAATCCATGAACTGGAAGAATACGGGATCACCAAAATCTACTCCCCGGCAGACGGCTCCAAAATGGGCCTGCAGGGAATGATCAACCACATGATGTCGGAAATGGACTTTGCCACCGTGGATAGCGCAAGCATAGACATTTCCGGCGTGGACCGGGAAAACCCCTTTGCCATCGCCCGGACCATTTCGGCCGCGGAACTGGCACTGGCCGAAAACAACGGGCAAATCGAGGCGCTTCGCAAGCAGATCAAGGGCAAGGTCCCTGACCGGAAAATCCCCATTATCGGGTTGACCGGAACCGGAGGGGCGGGCAAGTCCTCTCTCACAGACGAACTGGTGCTGCGCCTGCTCTACGACAACCCGGACCTGCACATCGGCCTGCTGTGCTGCGACCCCTCCCGGCGCAAAACCGGCGGCGCGCTTTTGGGCGACCGGATCCGAATGAACGCCATTGACACGCCCCGGGTGTATCTGCGCAGTATGGCCGTGCGCCGCACCAGTTTTGAACTGCCCATGGTGCTCACCGATGCCGTGGATATTTTAAAGGCCGCCAACACGGATCTAATCATCATTGAAACCGCGGGCATCGGCCAGGGATCGTCAAACATCTTTGATTTAACCGATGTGTCGGTCTATGTGATGACCAGCGATTACGGCGCCTCCACCCAGCTGGAAAAAATCGACATGCTCGATTACGCAGACCTTGTGGTCATC
>JAGTVF010000182.1 GCA_018224315.1 Desulfobacterales bacterium
CATACTGGGACCCGGGCGTAAAGTTTACCTACAACACCACCCGTCCCTTTGCGGACAAAAAAAACCTGCTGCGACCGTCTTTCTGGCGCCTGCTGTTTGAAATCGACCGGTTTAACAAAACAACCCGGCAATGGCTTGCCCAAAACCGCCTGGGAGACATGACCCTGGGCCAATATCTGCACCAGGCCGGATTTTCTGCCGCATTGACGAAACATTACGTCACACCCGTAAGTGCTGCAATATGGTCCACGGGCGAGCGGGATATACTGGATTTTCCGGCGCAATCCTTTGCCCGGTTCTTTGAAAACCACGGGCTGCTGTCTCTTTCCGGCCACCCGCAATGGTACACGATCCAGGGCGGCAGCCATGAATATGTCAAAGCGTTTTTAAAAGGATTTGCCGGCACGGTGCACACCGGCTGTCCGGTAAAAAAAATCGCCAGGGAAAACGGGCGGGTGCGGCTGTGGACCCATGAGGCAGAAGCCGTTTATGACAAGGTGGTGATCGCCGCCCATGCAGACCAGGCCCTGGCAATGCTGGCAGATCCGTCCGATGCCGAGACAAGGCTGCTTTCAGCCTGGCAGTATGCCCAAAACCGGGTCATCCTGCATCGGGACACCAGCTGCCTTCCGCCCCTGCAGGCGGCCTGGGGCTGCTGGAATTACAGGCAGGGGGCAAAAAAGGCCGATCGCGGCCCCGCAACCCTGACCTATTACATGAACCAGCTCCAACAGCTGGCCTCTCAGCATCACTACTGCGTTACCCTGAATCCCGACGACCCCATAGAACCGGGGCATATGATTGCCGATCTCAATTATGCCCATCCCATGTTTGACAAAGACGCTGCAGCCACACAGGCGGATCTGCCCGGTTTAAACGGGGTTAACAACACCTGGTTTTGCGGCAGCTATTTCCGCTACGGCTTTCATGAAGACGCGGTGATGTCGGCTGCGGCAGTGGGCCAGGATTTCGGGATTGAATTATGAATTCAAAGATTTATACAGGCTTTGTGGAACATACCCGGCATCTGCCAGTATATCATCATTTTCAGTACCCGGTCTACATGTACGGCATTGATATTGACGAGCTGACTGTACTGGACAAAAGACTGCCGTTTTTCGGCTACAACCGGCTGCGGCCCGCAACCATCAATGATGCCGATTACCTGGACAAAAAACCGGGCCGTATAAAGGAAAAGCTTCTGGATCTGCTGCCCGAAGGCGACAGGGCGCAGGTGGCAACTGTTATGCTGATCACCTCTGCGCGGTATTTTAATTATATTTTTAACCCGGTTTGCTTCTATTACTGCTGTGACCCACAGGGAGCGGTGGTTTGCCTGGTGGCCGAGGTTAGCAACACATACGGGGAGCGACACGTGTATCTGCCCAAGCCCGCGGCTCCGGGCGCCTCTGAACCGGAAACCCTGCAATACACCGCTGACAAAGCCTTTCACGTATCACCGTTTAACAACATGGCCGGCCGGTACGATTTTTTCTGCACCCCGCCGGGCCAAACCATAGATTTTGCCATCCAACTGGTCCGGGAAGGGGAAAAAATATTTGAGGCCCGTTTCCGGGCAAAGGGCCGGGAGCTGACCCGGGCGGCCCATCTCGGGGTCTTGCTGCGCCATCCGGTCATGCCGCATCTCACCATGCCGCGGATTATTTTTGAAGCCACGCGGCTGTTTTACCGAAAGCACATGGCCTGGCATGAAAAGCCGGAGCCCTCGGATCCCATGACAATCCGGCACAGAAGGTAACCCAAAACCCCATGGCTGATCGGCTGCGCGAAAAAGAAATTTCCTGGCATTCTGATTTTAGATGGCCCTATAAAGGAAACCCCTGTCCATGGGATAATCCGTTGTGTTTCCCTTGCAAAAGGTAATCTGGTAGAGCCGCAGCACCGAATTGGGGGTGCGGAAAAACTCGGCGCAAAAATGAAGATAAGCCCGCCAGGTCCGGCGGAAGCGTTCGTTAAACAGCTGCGGGTTATAGCTGTGGATCATTGCCCAGTTTTCATCAAACCTTGCGGCCCACTGATCGAGGGTCAGGGCATAGTGACGGCGGAGATTTTCAATATCGAGAATTTCCAGGCCGTGCACTGCCATTAAATCAATGGTTTCGGTCAGACCGGGCAGATATCCGCCGGGGAAAATATGTTTCCGGATGAAAAAGTCCGTGTCCATGGGACGGTCATGGGCGATAAAATGCAGAACGCCGATTCCCCCGGGCTTCAGGCATTGCGCCATGGATTTAATCCAGTCCTTTAACTGCCCTTTTCCCGCATGTTCGTAAACCCCCAGGGATGCATACTTGTCATATGTGCCCGACACCTGCCGGAAGTCTTTTTCCTGAACCCGGATTTGATCAGCCATGCCCTCCTGCCGGGCTTTTTCCAGCAGCCATTGGTTCTGGTCCGTTGTGGGGCTTAAATTGGTGCCAATCACCCCATATTTTTTTACGGCATGAAAAAGCAGCGAACCCCAGCCGCCGCCCACGTCGATTAAGTGCTCACCCGGCTTGAGCCGCAGTTTTCCACAGACATGATCGAGCTTGTTTTCCTGGGCCGCCTCCAGGCTCTGGGTGCCTTCTTTCCAGTATGCGCAGGTGTAGGTCATGGTGGGATCCAGGTACTGCCAGAAAATATCAGATCCCCGGTTGTAATGGGCCAGGGCGTTTTTGACCCCCCGGCTGCTTTTCCGGTTGCCAAACAGCAGCTCGTGCCACAGGTTGCGCATCCGGACAAGGGGATGGAAAATACGGGTCTGCCGGGCGGTTTGCGCCAAAGGCGGTTCATTATCGGCGGTTGCGCGTATCAGGGCTTTTAAATCCCCTTCTATGTCGACACCGCCATTAATATAGGATTCGATCAGTCCCCATCCGAAAAACAGCATGGTGTTGAGCTGGGCTGTTTTTGTGTTGTAGCGGATCACAAAAGCCGGCGGCCCGCTGCCATGGGCATAACAGGTACCGTCTGTGAAAACGATTTTAAAGGAAATCCGAGTGTTTCCCAGAAACCTGACATACATTGCTTTCAGAAACCGGATCATGTTTTTCCTCGTTTTTGTTTCTTGTTTTCGGGCTGTACATGCAAAAACAGGTTAATGAGAGTATACAAAAATGCGCCCTGAAATTCCAGAACGATCCGAAACCGCATGCCTTTCATCCGGAAAAATTTTCCCATAATCATTTATCCCGATTGGGTTTCATTTCCGGGGCCGGCAACTTTTTAAACCAGATTCCTTGACAACCACCCAAAGGCCGGGTATAACACCCACTGCATGACGGGGCCGGCCTGGTGATTTTTCCTGCCGGGACGAAAAGCCCCTTTGCTTTTTTATGCGGAGAGATGACCGAGAGGCTGAAGGTGCACGCCTGGAAAGCGTGTGTACCCGCAAGGGTACCGAGGGTTCGAATCCCTCTCTCTCCGCCACTTTTTATCCCGGGAAACAAGACACTGATCGACAAGAACCCTTCCCCATCATGTCTGCTTTTGCTGTTATCGCCGAGATCCGCCGGCCTTTAGAGACAATCTGTGGCAAATGCCGGTATTGCCAGAAGCGGTCCATGACAGGGTTAATGCACGCATCAACAAGCAGGGACTGAAGGCACAGCCGGCATGGCTTATCTGGTTTTTGCACGCAAATACCGCCCGCAGCAATTTGACGATGTCATCGGCCAGGCCCATATCACGCGCAGCCTGGCCAATGCGGTGACCACCAGGCGCCTGGCCCACGCCATTTTGTTTTCCGGCCCCAGGGGCACGGGCAAAACCACTGTTGCACGGATTTTGGCAAAATGCGTGAACTGTCACAACGGCCCCACGGACAAACCCTGCAACCAATGTCCCTCCTGCAGGGAGATTACCACCAGCAGCGCTGCTGACGTGTTTGAAATCGACGGGGCCTCCAACAACAAGGTGGAAAACGTCCGGGAACTTCGGGAAACCGCCAAATACAAGCCCTCTTCCAGCCCGTATAAAATTTTTATCATCGATGAGGTCCACATGCTCAGCGATGCTGCCTTCAACGCCCTGTTAAAAACTTTGGAAGAGCCCCCGGCCCATGTGCTGTTTTTCTTTGCCACCACAGAGCCCAACAAAATCCCGGTCACCATCCTTTCCCGCTGCCAGCGCTACGACTTCCGGCGGGTGGCCATTGACGATATCACAGCCCACATGGCCGAAATCTGCAGGCAAGAGCAGATGCAGATCAGTGAAAACGCCCTTGCCGTTATTGCCCGGGAGGCAGACGGCAGCATCCGCGACGGGTTAAGCCTGCTTGACCAGATTGTCACCTGCAGTTCAGGACAGGTTTCAGATGAGCAGGTGGTGGAAATGCTCGGAGTCATTGACCGCCAGGTGCTGTTTGATGCCGCAGACGCCCTTTTTTCCGGCAATGCCGCCGCCCTTGTGGGCATCTGCGACGCCCTGTACCGCCAGGGCCGTCATTTGCTGCGGTTTTATTCCGAGCTGATCGTACATTTCAGAAACCTGCTGCTGATCAAAATGGGCGGGGCGGAAAAAAGTCTTACAGACGTGCCCGAACATGAAAAAAAACAAATGGCCAAACAGGTAGAACCTGTGAGCGAGCCCTATCTCAGCCAGATCGTCAACACCCTGTTTTCCGACGAGTGGCGGATCAGACAGTCTATCTCGCCCAGACATGCCCTGGAGATGACCTTTTTCAAGCTCCTGCAGATCCGGCCGGCCATGTCCATGGACACGCTCATTGAAAAGCTTGACCAGCTCAGAC
>JAGTVF010000183.1 GCA_018224315.1 Desulfobacterales bacterium
CCAAATCCGCCGCCACCTGGCAGACCGCCTGCCCGGCTATGCCCTGCCCAGAAAAATCCGGCTCACCGACCAGATCCCGGTATCAGCAGCCGGCAAATACGACAGCACCCAAATCCGCAAGCTCCTGGACGCAGAATAAACCCTTCTCCTCATGTTCGTTGCGGAGGCTTTGTTTTTTTTGACCCCAAATTTTTGCACACGGCTTTCCATGATGCCGGCTATCTGCCCCTGCCCGCCAGCTCAGCCAGATTGCTGCGGTGGTTAAAAACAATAAAGGCAATCGTGGCCAAAACCCCCAAAACAGCCGGGGCGACATGCATCCACTTATACACCGTGGCCCCGCCAAGCACGGCCACCATGCAAAAAGAGGCGATAAAGGGAATCCGGAAGGCAAAATAGCCCGCAGCCCAGGCCAGGGCCGAAGCCAGCGCCCCCCAGGGCACGATCACGGCCGAAAACCCCAGATAATTGGCCACCCCCTTGCCGCCTTTAAACTGATGAAAACAGGGATACCGGTTTCCGGCAACAAGGGCCAGCCCGGTCCATGCAACACCTGCGGGATCCAAAAGATACACGGCCAGCGCGGCAACAGCCGCAGCCCGTCCCATGTCCAGGACCAGCACCAGAGCCGCGGCTGCCGGGCCGGCCTGGCGATAAACATTGGTGGCCCCGGGATTGCCGCTGTATTGGGTTCTGGGATCACCCCGCCCGGTGACCCGGAAAAACACAATGGAAAAATTGACAGAACCCAGCAAATAGGCCGTTGCTGCAACAACAAAAAACATCATCAAATCTTGCCTCCCGGCTTTTGTTTTCCGGCGCAAATCCAGGCAGGCGGTTTTCTGCGGCCGGCAAACACATCGCGCATGTGCAGGCCCCGGACGTATTCGCAGACCCGGCCGTCTGCAGCAACAATCCACACATCAAAATCCTGGCTGCCCCCGGCCCCGGATCCGGATCCGGATCCGGCCACTGCCCGGGCCGTGTACCCAAACCCGGCGGCTGCAGGCCGGATTACCGCCCGAAAATCAAAGCCCACCGGAAACCCCACAAACCCCCTGTACCGCTGTGTCCACACGCAGGCGGCGTGAAATGCCGCATCCAGCACAAACACCGACCCCAAAGGACCGCCGGGCTCCGGCAATTGCGGTGCGCGGATCTGCGCTGTCACACCGCCGCCTTCCAGCTCCAGGACCCCGGAAATATTGTGATACGAAGGGCCAAAGGGCACCAGCTCATGATAAACATCCTCTGCGCGCACACGAAAAACCGGCTCTCCGCCTTCAGCCGGCAAAACATCAGGGATGGTTTCAGCTTTGTGATCCGGAAAAAAACAGAGCCGGGCATGCTCCCTGGTGCGGGTGATACCCGATGCGGCCATTGTCTGGCGGGTCAGCAGCCGGCCCGTCAAACTTTGGTCATCTGCGGACGCAAGCTCCAGAATCGCATCGATCTCGTCCTGCCCTTTTGCAATTTCCAGAAACTTGGCAAATGCGGCCTGCCCCATGATCCGTCCGGAGATGTTTTGCCCGGCAGCGGCTGCTGCCAGCTGCTGCATTGACGCCACTGCCGGATACAGGGCCCGGCCCTCAAAAGCGTGATCCTGCAGATACGCCGGCAGGGCAATTTTTTGGCTCATGGACGAAAGGGGTTTTATTTCGGAAAGATTTCCCATAATTTCTGTGTGTTTTCATCAATTCCCACAGGCCTGCCCGCGGAATTCAGGGCACAGTGCTCGGTAAATCCGGTACACACAATCGCGCCGGTTTTTCCATGGGTAATGACGTAGTCAAAACTCAGCTTCACCTTGCCCAGGTTTCCGGGCCGGGTGTGGACCCACATGGCATCATCATAATAAAGCGGACTGTGGTATTTGATGCCCAGCTCGATGATGGGATAAACATATCCGCTGGCCTCGATATCCACATATGGATAGGCCATATCCCGCATGAGCGAAGCCCGGCCAAATTCGAAATAACGCAGGTAATTGGCGTGATACACAACCGCAGAGCGGTCTGTGTCCGCATACAGGGTGCGGTTTTCGCACCTGTGCCAAATGTGGCCGTCGTGCCGGTTTTTCACAAAACGCGGATCACCGTTGTAGATTTCCGGATGAAACGGTTTGGGGCGCATGATCAGACTCCTTTAAAAACAATACAGCAATTGGTTCCCCCGAACCCGAATGCATTGGACAAAAAGCATTCATACCCGCCGGTCCGGGCAGAATCGGGCACCACATCGATATCTCCGAGTTCCGGGTCCGGAATATGGTTGATGGTAGGCAAAATCACCCCCCGGCGCATGCCCTCGATGCCCAGTGCCGCCTCAATGGCCGCAGACGCCCCCAGGGTGTGGCCGATCTGGGACTTGTTGGAAGACACGGGCATGCCCTTCAGGTGATTGCCGAACACGGTTCTGAGGCATTGGATTTCCGTAAAATCGCCCTTTCGGGTCGATGTGCCGTGGGCATTGACATAACCGATATCTGCCGGGCCCAGCCCGGCATCGTCTATGGCCGCTGAAATGGCCCGGACAATGGTGGGCCCGCTTGGCAGGGTGAAATGGCAGGCATCCGAGCTCCAGCCCACCCCGGCCACCTCGGCCCGGGGCACCAGCCCGTGTGCGGCCATGGCCTCTTCAGCGGCCAGCACCAGCACCCCGCAGCCCTCGGAGAGCACCATGCCCTTTCGGTCAACGGAAAACGGCCTTGAGGCCAGAGACGGGTCATTGCAGGCCCGGTCGTTTTTGCCCACCTTAATGGTGGCGTTCATGTTGGCAAAACCGTGGATGATCTCGGGCATGATACAGGTATCCACACCGCCGGCAAGCACAAAATCGCAGTCTCCGTCCCGGATCATGCGCGCGCCCAGCCCGATGGCATAATTGCCCGAAGCGCACGCCCCCTGGGGGGAAAAAACCGGGCCGGTAAACCCGAGCATCATGCCCGCCTTGCCCGCGGGCAGATTGGCGCACAGGTTGGGCAGCAGATAGGGGCTGACCCTCAAAGCTCCCCGGGTACGAAGGGTTTCTGCGGCTTTTCTGAATGCATCCGTGCCGTTTAAGGCCGATCCCACCATGCAGGCGGTTTGGGGTGCTGTCTGGTCATTGATTTCCAGGCCGCTGTCTGCCAGGGCCGCCCTGCAGACATCCATGGTCAGGATCACAAAATCCGCGTTCCAGTTATGGGCCTCTTTGGGATCCACGAAATCACATGCCCCCGGATCCCAGTCCGGGATTTCGCCCACCACCCGGCTTAAACTCTGTACGCTGCACCGGGTAACCTGGCTGAACCCGGCCCGGCCTGCGGCCGCATTGTTCCAGGTCGTATCAAAAGTCCTGCCCAAAGGTGTTGCTGCTGCATAACCAATGACAAAGACCCGTCTGTTTAAAGGTGCTTTCATAACAGAAAAAAACCGCCTTTAGGCAAATCGTTGAAACACCAGGCAGGCATTGCATCCGCCAAAACCAAATGCATTTTTGAGCACAAAGGTCTGGTCGGCATCCTGCAGGTGCGTGACCATCTCATCCACCGGCATTTCCGGATCCGGCACATAATTGATGGTGGGTGTGATCTTTCCGGCACGCATGCCCGAAACCGCCAGGATGGATTCAATGGCCGAGGATGCGCCCATGGCATGGCCGGTCATGGATTTGTTGGCGGTTACCGGCGGCCGTTTTTTGCCAAACACCGCCCGCAGCGCGTCATGTTCCACTGCATCGCCCGTGCGGGTGGAGGCGGCATGGGCGTTTACGGAATCAATGTCGGCCGGTGCAATGCCGGCATTGTCAATGCTTTCTTTGATGCACCGCTGCACTGTGGGCGCATACGGGGCCACAAAATGATGAGCGTCTGCGGTCATGGACCAGCCCGCAAGGCCAACGTCAAAACCCAGTCCGTGGTCTTGGGCAAATTGTCTGGAGGCCAGGATCACTGCGCCCGCACCCTCTGATATCACAAAACCGCGCCGGTCTTTTGAAAACGGTTGACTGGCGGCCTCCGGGGGCACAGGGCTTTGGGGCTTGTGCCGGAATGCCCCGTTCATGGTGGCAAACCCGGCCACAATGGGTTCGACAAGGGCAAAGTCCACAGCCCCGCAAATGGCCAGATCCGCGCGCCCGGATTCAATGAGCATGGCCCCGGTGATCACAGAGGCCGACCCTGTTGCGCAGGCCGTGATCGTGGACATGATCGGGCCGGTGGCACCCGTGAGAATGGCCACCTTGCCGGTGACCATGTTGATACACGAATTGGGATTGGTGTAGGGATGCGGCAGTTTGCCGGCCTCACGCATCCGCCGGTCCGCCGCCAGCACCGCATCCTGGCCCCCCACGGCAGAGCTGAATGTCACGGCCGTTCGCGGGGCAAGTTCCGGGGTGATTTCAAGGCCGCTTTTTTCAAGGGCCCGGCTGACCACCAGCAGGGCATGTTTGAAAACGGGCGACCGCCAGTTGGCCATTTGCCTGGGACTTAAAAAGGGATACGGGCCGGGATCAAATTCGGGCACCTGCCCGGCGATGCGCACCGGAAAATCCGCGGTTGTTTCAAAGCGGGTCAGGGGGCCGATGCCGCTTTTTCCGGCACAGGCGGCCTGCCACTGGGCGTCTGTGTCCGTGCCCAGGGGGGAGACCATATCATATCCGACAATGACGCTGCTGCGGGGATGCATGAACCGGCCCGTTTTCACCAGGGAATAAACTGATAGAGTTTGGCAAACATCTCATAGACCTCGATCCAGTTCTGCAAATCCTCTGAGGAGCGCATGTGCGCGCGCTTGTTGACCATGATCCAGCTCATGTGCGCGGCCCCGTCCTTGCAGGTGGAACAATCCCGGGTGGCCGAAGTGCAGCACCGGTGCATGGTCTCAAGATCCGAAGCCCAGCGGATAAACCGGATCAGGCGGCGGGGCTGGGGGTTTCGGGTGTCCATGGGCTCGGTTACCGACGGGCACTCGGCCCAGCCAAACGTCCGGTCCAGCATCTTTCCGGTGGTGATGACCTTGTGATAATATTTGGATGAAATCACCGTGTCCGGATAAGCATCGAGCATTTCATCCATTTCCGCCCGAAGGTCGGCCAGTTCCCCGTCGCGCCAGTAAAACCCGTCCACCCCTTCGTCATTGGAGAGCAATTGCATGTGGACTTTGAGGCCCACATCCCGGATTTTTTTTACAATCCGCTCAGTGCGCCCCACCTGGTTGGGGGTGATGGTATAGAGGTAGTAGGTGTAGGGGTCGCCTTCATAATTTTTGCTGGAAATGCGGAAGGTGTCTTTTCCGCGCAGGCGCTTTTCATCTTCTTCATCACCCCACAGGGAAATGCCCACCATCATGTCGGCAAACCGGTCCCGGGGCACCTTGATTAACCCGTTTGTGGCGCAGTATGTGGGCATACGGGAGTAAAACGCCGCCACCCGGTCCAGACAGAGGGTGGGCTCACCGCCGATCAAAATGGCCAGGTTTACCCCCCGCTGCTTTTCCGAATCCACAAAAGCCGCCCATTTCTCCGGGTCGGTTTCCTCCCGGGCCACCTTGTCTTCTCCGGAGGAGAAAAAAAAGCACCCCTTGCACCGCAGGTTGCACTGGTTGGTCACATCATAGATGGAACTGCGGATATTGAGTTTGGAAATGTTCTGGTATCGCTGATACCAGTGGGAATCAAGAAGAGAGCTCACGGTTTTCATATAATCGACCTCAAATGCAGCTTGCTGCTCAGAATATCAGAATAAATCATGTGCGGGCGGGGCCGTGTGCCGGTCACACAGATCCGGGCTTTTTTCATATCCCCGCACCCATACGGCCAGGTAGACATCCACGTAATCCAGCCAGGCCGCAAATGTTTCCGGACATGCGGCGTGGCGGAACATCCTGGCGGTCACAACCGCGCTGCCTGCGGCATAATGGCGGCAGTCGGCGCAGTCGGTATCCGGCACGCAGCAGGCCGTATCGCGCTTCCAGGTCAGATCCGCCCGGTACTGGCGGAAACTGCGCCCCAGACCGATATCCGTTGACGGGTTGGCCCGTGGATAGGGACAGGAAAACAGGTCATGCAGGCCCAGCCGGTGGGTGTGGACCACCCGGTGATAAGGCGAGAAAATCACATGATCCGGATACTGCCGGCCGATCTCGTCCATGGTCTGGCGGGTCTTTTCCAAAGACTGCACATCATGGGCAAGCCCGCCGGCATAGCCTGCAGGGGCGGAAAACATGTTAAATGTCGCCCGGCAGTTGTTTTGCGCCAGCTGATCCATGACCTCCCGGGCCTCGCCGATGTTGTGCCGGGTAAAGGTATAAACAAACACGGCCCTGGGGTCATTCCGGTAATTTTGAATCTGCCGGGAAAGCATGTTTTTGGCGTTTCTGACCTGATGGCTGGTTGCATCGTTTCCCCAGACCGATACATGGATCCGGTAATCCACGTCCTTGTCAATGGGAATCAGCCCGTTTGTGGCAATGCAGCCCAAAGGGATCTGATCGTGGCAGACACCCAGCAGGTCCGGTACCAGCGAGGGCTCGGCCCCTGCGAGCACCACATAGGTAATGCCCCGCTGTTTTTCTTCTTCCATGAGCCGCCGCCACTGCTCCGGGTCTTCTATGCCGGCGGCCCCGGCCTTTTCCCCCTGGTAATAATAACAGCCCTCACAGGCGATATTGCATCTGCGGGTCATGTCATAGGTGGATTCCCGGAGAAAAAAATATTTTCTGACCTTTTCCCATTTTTGCCGGATTCTGGGATCAGAGGCCAGGATATCGGAGAATTTCCACTCTTTTGCCGGCCGGCCTGCGCCGTCGGGCACCTGGATAGGATTGCTTGCTGCCTTCATAAAATCTTGCTGTCCCGGTATCATGCCGGCTATATTTTCACCGGCGAATTTTCCAGAATATATTCTGCGATCAAACGGAGGGTTTTTAATTTGGGATAATCTTCCTCATCAATGCGGATGCCGTATTCATCCTGGAGCACCAGCGCCACTGTGGCCAGATCCATGCTGTCCACACCCACCTCGTCGATTAAATCCAGATCCGGGTCAAATGTCTCCGGGGTCACGTCCTCGAGCTTCAACTCCTCGATGACAATAGCGGCCACCCCGCGGATGGTCTGTTCAAAGTTTGATTCGTGACTCATATGCCTGTGTTTCCTCTTGCGTGTCTTTATTCCACAAACTGTGCCTGCAGGCGTCCCCTGCAGGCAAGCTCTTTTTCAACGATTAACTCAAAGCGCCATTGACCTTCGGCATTGTCTGCCGGCAGCACACTGATCTCGATTTCCTCTTCCGGGCGGATCACCCGGCGGTACTTGGTCCGGTGGACTTTTTGCAGCACAAGGGACAGCTTTGTTGCCTTTTCAATAACCTGGAGCACGATAAAAAGCTGGGCAATGCCCGGAAGCACCGGATCTTCCGGAAAATGGCCGGAAAACCACACCGAAGTTTCCGGAACCCGCACAGTTGCAGAAATCCGGTGCTCCGGTAAAC
>JAGTVF010000184.1 GCA_018224315.1 Desulfobacterales bacterium
CCGGAGCCGGGACGTACTCCGGGATGCCGGCATTCATACGGGCATGGTTCAGCTCGGCGGGGAAGTGGCCGCTTTTGGATCCCGGCCCCAGCGGCCCTGGCGCATCGGCATCCAGCATCCCCGGGACATGGAAAAAATCTGGAAAACGATTTCTTCCCCGGCCGACATTCGGGTGTCGACCAGCGGCAATTACCGTCAGCCCCTTGTCATTCAGAACCACGCTTTTTACCACATTTTCAGCCCGAAAACCGGCCGGCCGGTTTCGGAAAAAATCGCCGGGGTCACCACAGCTGATTTCGGCGGCCAATCAAGCGCCCTGTTAGATGGTGCGGCAACGGCCATCACAGTGCTTGGAACCGAAAAAGGGATCCAACTGGCAGAAAAATTGGGCATTGAAGCCCTTGTATTGAGCATAAACCCAAAAGATCAAATTCAGGAGCAATTCACACCAAATCTGCCGGATACCATGGCCACCAGCAGCAGAAGCCGGCAATGATTTCCCGCAGGCCCGGATATCCAACAACAGAGAGGTGTTTATTCCCATTGACACTGTATTGCATTTATAGTATCAACTGGATCAAATTTCTGAAAAAATTCCAATAACGGCAGTTGCCGGCAGCACCAACAGGGACATGCCAGACCACAGCCCTGCCGGCCCTTTAATATAAAAACCGATTTTAAGGTTACCATGGCCTCCAGCGCCATGCCGGGCCTGTCCCGTCATATTCAACAGTATCAGGCCGAATTTAAGAATATAAGGGAGAACATGAATGGAAGAAAAGCAACAAACCCCTGTGACCGGCTCCGGCCAGGCGCCGACCGGCTCTGTTATGGTTGTGGGCGCCGGCATTTCCGGCATGCAAAGCGCTCTTGATCTTGCCAATTCCGGATACTATGTTTATCTGGTGGAAAAAACATCTGCCATTGGCGGGCTCATGTCCCAGCTGGACAAGACATTCCCCACCAATGACTGTGCCATGTGAGTCATCTCGCCCAAACTGGTCGAGGTCGGCCGGCACTTAAACATTGAATTGCTCACCAACACCGAACTGCTGGAATTAAAAGGCGATCCCGGGCATTTCAACGCCCATATCCGGCAGGAACCGCGCTATATTGACCTTGAGAAATGCACGAGCTGCGGGGCATGCGCCAATGTCTGCCCCATTGAGGTTTCCAGTGAACAGGATTTTGGCATCGCCACCCGCAAAGCCGCTTACAAAAAATACGCCCAGGCCATCCCCGGCGCCTATGCCATCAGCAAACGGGGAACAGCCCCCTGCAAGGCCACCTGCCCGGCACATGTCAGCATTCAGGGATACATTGCGCTGATCAACCAGGGCAAATACCGGGAAGCCGTGGAGCTGTTCCGGGACGCACACCCGTTTCCGGGCGTCTGCGGCCGGGTCTGCCACCATCCCTGCGAAAACGCCTGCACCCGAAACGATTATGACGAGCCCCTGGCCATCCGGGAACTGCACCGTTTTCTGGCGGACTGGGAAAAACAGGAAGACGAAAAAATCCTGCCCGAAGCCGCTGAAGAAAAACGCAGCGAAAAAGTCGCCGTAATCGGCTCCGGCCCTGCCGGGCTTGCGGCCGCTTCTTTTCTGGCCAGAAAAGGCTACGGGGTCACCATTTATGAAAAACTGCCCGTGGCCGGCGGCATGATGGCCGTGGGCATCCCCGAATACCGCCTTCCCAGAGATATTCTGCAGCGGGAAATCGATATTGTCTGCGACCAGGGCGTTGAGATCAAAACCGGGGTCACATTCGGCAAAGACATTACCTTTGACAGCCTGAAAGCAGACGGGTATTCGGCCGTGTTCATGGCCATCGGCCTGCACAAGGGACGCAGCCTGGGCATTGAAAACGAGGATGCCGAGGGTGTGCTCCAGGGCGTGGATTTCTTAAGGGAAACCGCCCTGGGAAATGACGTGCCCATGGGCAAGGACGTGCTGGTGATCGGCGGCGGCAACGTGGCCATTGACGTGGCTTTGACCGCCAAGCGAAAAGGCGCGGAAAACGTTACCATGGTCTGCCTGGAAAAGCGCGAGGAAATGCCGGCCTGGGAGCATGAAATCGAAGAAGCCCTGCAAAGCGATATCAAAATCGTCAATGCCTACGGCCCCAAGAACTTTTTCATCAACAATGAAAACCGGTTTTCCGGCATTGAGTTTAAAACCTGCACCAATGTATTTGACGCGGAGGGCCGGTTTAGCCCGGAGTTTGACGAAAGCGCCTGCGAGGCCTTTTTCGGAGATACGCTCCTTTTGTCCATCGGCCAGGCAACCGACGCCTCGGATCTCGAGGGCCAGAATGTGCCCATGAACGCCCGGGGCCTGGAGGGAGATCCGGTCACGCTTCAGACCAACATGGAATGGGTCTTTTCCGGCGGCGATGCCTTTTACGGGCCCAAGTCGGTGGTTGACGCTGTTGCCTGCGGCAAGGAGGCGGCTGAAAGCATCCACCGCTATATCAATGGCCTGGATCTGCACGAGGGCCGGGAGAAAGAATGGACATATGACAAGCCCGACGTGATCAACGAGCCCCACAAGGACCGGGTCCCCGTACGGTGCCTGGACCCGGAGGCCAGAGAGTGCAATTTCCTGGAAGTCTCGTTTGGCTACAATGAACAGGAAGCCCAGGCCGAAGCCGACAGATGCCTGAAATGCGGGATCTGCTCGGAATGCTACC
>JAGTVF010000185.1 GCA_018224315.1 Desulfobacterales bacterium
ACGATCCGGACGCTGCCCCGCTACATTGACGTGGAAAAATGCACCGCGTGCGGCGAGTGTGCGGAAAAATTTCCGGACTGGGTCCGCTTTACCCCGGGCCTTGATCCAAGGGCGCCCACATGCATGCGCTATCCCCAGGCAACACCGTATGCATTTTCCGTGGATGCCGATAAGGTCACAGATTTTGACGCACTGCAAAAGGCCTGCAAAGTCGGGGCCATTATCCCCGATGATCAGGAAAAAACCCAGACCCTGCCTGTGGCTTCCATTATCCTTTCCACCGGCGCTGAATTATTTGACCCGGCAGTGCTGGACAATTTCGGCGGCGGTCAGTTCCCCAACGTGGTGACCGGCCTGGAATACGAGCGGCTCATGTCGGCCTCCGGACCCACCCTGGGCCAGCTGGCCCGGCCCTCGGATAACAAGCGGCCGGCCCGGGTGGCCTGGATTCAGTGCGTGGGGTCCCGGGGCATCAATCGCCAGGACGTGCCTTATTGTTCCAGTGTCTGCTGCATGTATGCCTTAAAAGAGGCCATTGTCACCAAGGAACGCTTTGCCGAAGATATTGAGGCCAGCATCTTTTACATGGACATGCGGACCTGCGGCAAGGATTATGAGCTGTATCTCAACCGGGCAGTAAATGAATACGGTGTGACCCTGGTGCGATCCCGGCCCCATTCCGTGGTTGAAGAGCCGGAAACCGGCAACCTGGTCATCACCTATGCCACAGACGACGATGAGCGCCACAAGACCGAGGTTTTTGACATGGTGGTGCTTTCCACGGGCTTTCGAATCCCGGCCAGTACCCGGAAGCTCGCCGGCCGCCTGGGCATTGATCTCAATGAACACGGCTATGCGCAGACAAGTGGATTTTCCCCGGTGGCCACATCGCGTCCGGGCATTTATGTCTGCGGTGTGAGCGAAAGTCCCAAGGATATTCCCGAAACCATGATTCAGGCCAGTGCGGCCGCCGCCATGGCCGGCACCCAGGTGCACCTGGAACAAGACACGGGCGCGGAAGATGAGGATTTCCCTCCGGAAATCGATGTATCCGGCCAGGATCCCCGGCTGGGGGTGTTTGTTTGCGACTGCGGCCCCAACATCGGTGATGTGATCACGGTTTCCGCGCTTGTGGAAAAGGTTCGTTCCTTTCCCGGGGTGGCCTGTGCCGAAGCCGTGGGTCATGGCTGCAGCAAGGAATCCATGGACAAAATAGAGTCCCTGATCCGGGAGCACGGGTTAAACCGTGTGGTGATCGGCGGATGCTCCCCGCGGACCCATGAAACCAAGTTCCAGGACATGATGCGCCGCTGCGGCTTAAACAAGTACCTGGTGGAAATCGTCAATATCCGGGATCAGGATACGTGGGTGCATATGGACCGGCCGGCGGATGCCACCCGCAAGGCTTTAAAAATGCTGGAAATGGGAGTTTACGCGGTGGCCCGGGCGCATCCGCTCGTGGAGCATTCCCTGCCCATGAATCAAAATGTCCTGGTGGTCGGCGGCGGGGTCACCGGAATGAATGCCGCCCTGATTCTGGCGGACCAGGGATTCCGGGTCTATCTGGTGGAACGTGAAGCCCGGCTCGGCGGCATTGCCCGCGATATCCGCGCCACCCTTGAAGGCGACGATGTGCGCCGGTATATCACCGAACTGGCGGAAAAAGTAGAGGCAGAGCAGAAAATCCAGGTGCTGACCCAGTCGATCATCGTGGATCACAAGGGCATGCCCGGCCGGTTTACCACCGGCATCCAGACCGGCCCGCGAATGCATTACATGCAGATCGAGCACGGGGTGAGCATCCTTGCAACCGGGGCGCTGGCCAACCGGCCCCAACAATACCGGCTCGGAGAAGACGACCGGGTCATGACCCAGCTCGACATGGATGCAAAGATCGCAGATGATCCGGAATTCGTGCGAAATATGGACCAGGTGGTGATGATCCAGTGCGTTGGCTCCAGGGAACCGGGCAATCCCAATTGTTCGCGTATCTGCTGCCAGAGCGCCATTAAAAACGCCCTGCGGATGAAAAACCTGAATCCGGATATGCAGATTTACGTGTTATACAGAGATATGCGCACTTACGGCTTCCAGGAGGATTATTACCGGGAGGCAAGAAAGCAGGGCGTGAAATTTATCCGCTATGAACCCGAAAGCCGGCCCGAAGTCAGGGCGGACAAGGACGGCCTGGCTGTTTGCGCTTACGATGAAGTTCTTGGCCGGTCTCTTGAGATTTCCGCTGATGCCCTTGTCCTGAGTACCGGGCTGATGGCCGACGATGAAACCACCGAAGATCTGTCTGTGCTGTTTCACCTGCCCCGCACCGATGACGGCTATTTCCTGGAGGATCATGTCAAGCTGCGCCCCACGGACATGTCCGTGCGCGGCTTTTTTGTGGCCGGCACGGCCCATGCGCCCAAATCCATTCGCGAAAGCATCACCCAGGCCCAGGCCGCCGCCGGCCGGGCCCAGACTCTGCTGGCAAAGCAGTGGATTAACCTGGGGGCCTCAGTGGCAAAGGTGGATGGCGATAAATGCGCTGCATGCCTGATATGCGTCCGGGTCTGCCCCTATAACGTGCCTTATATCAATGCAGAAGGCTATTCGGAAATCGATCCGGCCAGGTGCCACGGCTGCGGTACCTGCGTGGCTGACTGCCCTGCCCGGGCCATACAGCTCATGCAGTATGAAGACGATCAGATACTGGCCAAACTCGATGGGCTATTTGAGAGGATGAACTGATGAGCGACACCTTTGAACCCGAAATTGTTGCATTCTGCTGCCATTACTGCGCCTATACGGCTGCGGACATGGCCGGCAGCAAACGGATTTCCTATCCGCCAAACGTCAAAATCATCCGCGTGCCGTGCACCGGCAAAGTTGATGCCATTCATATCATGAAAGCCCTGGAAAAGGGCGCTGATGGTGTCTACGTGGCCGGGTGCCTGGAGGGCGACTGCCACTTCAAGACCGGCAATATTCGCGCGGCCCACCGGGTCCGGCGGGTTCAGGCGCTTCTGGAAGAAATCGGCGTGGAGCCCCAGCGGGTGGAAATGATCACCATGTCAGCCGGCATGGGAGAGCGATTTGCAAAAACGGCCCGGGATTTTACGGAAAAGATCCGGCAGCTCGGCCCCAGCCCGGTTACAACCGCTGCCCGGGATTCTCGCCGGCGGGCGGTGAGTTAATCATTGAAATTGAATCTGGAGAAAAAAGATGATCACGGCTGTACGAAAACCCATGGAAGAGATTATCGCGTGTGTCGAACCTTATGACCGGATTCTTCTGGTTGGGTGCAATGAATGCGTCAGTGTGTGCTCGGCGGGCGGCCGAAAGGAAGTGGCGCTTCTGGCTTCGGCCCTGCATATGCATTTCATGAAACAGGGCAAAACCATGGATATCCGGGAGATGACCCTGGAACGCCAGTGCGACCCCGAGTACGTGGAAGAGCTTGTGACTTCCGTGGACGGTGCGGATGCCGTTTTGTCCATGGCATGCGGCTGCGGGGTGCAGACGATCGCGGCCCGGTACCGGGAGAAGCCGGTATTTCCGGCGGTCAATACCACTTTTATGGGCGCATCCGAGCGCCAGGGAGTATGGTCGGAACGGTGCCAGGGGTGCGGAGACTGCGTGCTGGGCATTACCGGCGGCATCTGTCCCATTGCCCGCTGCTCCAAGCGTTTGATGAACGGCCCCTGCGGCGGTTCCACAAAGGGCAAATGTGAAATCGATGCCAATATTGACTGTGCCTGGCAGTTGATCTGGGACCGGCTAAAAGCCCTGGGCCTGGAAAGGCGCATTGAAGATATCATGGAAGCAAAGGACTGGCGGACAAGCCGGGACGGCGGACCCCGTAAAATTATAAGAGAGGATCTGGCATCATGAAAACCGAAAGCAGACTGGAGAAGGTACTGGCCTCGGGTGCGCTGGCGGTTACTTCCGAGTGCGGCCCGCCCAGGGGTGCGGTGCCCGAAAAGGTAAAGGAAAAGGCGGAATTGTTGCGGGGCAGCGTGGATGTGATCAATGTCACTGACAACCAGACGGCCATGGTCAGA
Source organism: Desulfobacterales bacterium (assembly GCA_018224315.1). Classification (GTDB taxonomy): domain Bacteria; phylum Desulfobacterota; class Desulfobacteria; order Desulfobacterales; family Desulfosalsimonadaceae; genus Desulfosalsimonas. The sequence goes on from JAGTVF010000185.1 coordinate 4,056, forward strand.
ATGTCGAGCTGGGCCGCCGGCATTCTCATCCGCCAGCTCGGGCTTGATCCGGTGCTTCAGATGGTGACCCGGGATCGCAATCGGCTTGCCATGCAGGCAGATATTATAGGTGCCTATTCACATGGCATCAATACTATGCTATGCTTATCCGGAGATCACCCGCATTTTGGCGATCATCCCATGGCCTCCAATGTTTATGATCTGGATTCCGTGCAATTGATCCAGGCCGTGGTGAAAATGCGCGATGAGGGCAAGTTCCAGGGGGGGAAAGATATCGACCATCCGCCGAAAATGTTTGTGGGCGCTGCGGCCAACCCCTTTGCCGATCCCTTTGAACTGCGGGTGATGCGGCTGGCCAAGAAAGTCAAGGCGGGAGTGGATTTTATCCAGACCCAGTGCATCTACAACCTGGACAAGTTTGAAACCTGGATGAAGGGGGTCTGTGACCGGGGCCTGCATGAGCAGGTCTATATCCTGGCCGGCATCACGCCCATGAAAACCGCGGGTATGGCCAGATACATGAAAAACCGCGTACCGGGCATGGATGTGCCCGACGAGGTGGTCAAGCGAATGGAGTCGGTGCCCAAAGAACAGCAGCCCGAAGAGGGGATCAAGATTGCCGTGGAAACCATCCAGCGTCTAAAAGAGGTAAAAGGCGTGGCCGGCTTTCATGTCATGGCCATTGAATGGGAGGAAAAAGTTCCGGAAATCGTTGAAAAAGCGGGTCTTCTTCCCCGACCCGAAGTGTAGCGGCCCTGGCTTGAAACCAGGCGGATAGCAAAAATTGACGAATCAGCAAGGAGCCGATCAGATGAGTGAAAAATTTATTATGGTTGTCGATGATGATCCGGACTTGGTGGAGGCCGTCTCCATGAAGCTCGAGTCAAAGAAATTCCGGGTCGCCAAAGCCTATGACGGTGAAGAGGCGATGGAGAAACTCAAAGGGGAAAAACCGGACCTGGTGATTCTCGATGTGATGATGCCCCGGAAAAACGGCTGGGTGGTCTGCGATGAGATCAAAAGCAACGACGCCACCAAAAATATCGTTGTGGTGATGCTTACCGCAGTGGGCGATGCTGTTCAGAGCACGAGTTATACGCATCATGACGGCAAAACAACCCTGGCAGACGATTATGTGCCCAAGCCCATTGACATGGATCAGCTCATGGAAATCGTGGATGATCATCTGGGCGCCTGATGCTTGATTGGAAATGACTTTTATACGGATAAACGGTCTTCGAATGAGCGGTCGGTTTGCCCGGCTATACCAGGAATCTGAGGCTTCGGTTAATCACGAGTCCGTTTATCTGTATCAAAAGCTGGCTGCCGACCGGGTCAATATTGTTTTTTTGTCCCTTGATTTTCTCCGGAACCCCCGGCAGATTACCTGCATGGTGGCACCCGGTGCGGCACCGGCAGCAGCAGGTCAGGACCATGATCAGGGAGCAGCCGGACTGGTGTCCCTTTTTCCCCACCGCTTTGATCCGGCTGTCATGGCAGTGGTGTTTACTGCCCTGGGCCAAAGACAGATTCCCTGGTACGCCGTGGCCAGTTCCGGATCCATGCTCACGGTGGTTACGGATTTTGCTGTCCAGCAGCAGGCCGCAGAAGCTTTGGCCGAATACGTGCAGCTCCCCTCCGGCCATGGGCCGCTGCGCGTTCAGCAGGATTACGATGACATTTCCAGACGGTTAAAGAGCGCACCGGAAACCGTTGCCCAATATGTGGAAGCCCGGATCCGGACCTATGGTATTGCCGTTAAGACCGGCCTGAAGCTGTGCCGGGTTCAATTTTATTCCCATGAGCAGGTTTTGCTGGCCCGGGCCCTTGAGGGTCTGGCCGGAGAGAAGGCCGGTTTTGCCTATATCTGCGCAAACCGCGCTCCAGACGGACATGGCTATGTGGCCGTGGTCCTGGACCCGGGACAACCCCCTGCCGATGCCCCGGATATTGCCGCTTATCTGCCCCCCGCCCTTTGTTCCAGCCGATTGGAAATTCGTGAAAATGTTGAAATGCTTTGTTTCCATGGTCCGCATTTTGGCGATCGGTACGGGATTGCCGACAAGGCGCTGAACTGTCTGGAAAATGCGGGCATTCCCGTCTGGCTGGCCGGGTGCGTGGGCGCAACCGTCTCGATTATTGTCCCTCCGGGCATGGCCGAACCGGGGGTGGAAGCGCTTTCAACCACATTTGATCGTCCCTGACCGGGCCCGCTGCGGGCAGGGACGAACAGGGGCATGGAAACGATAAATGGATGCAGTGATGAACAACGTCGTTGACAAAGAGGAATTGAACTGGCGCCTGCGTGTCTTTGACTCCCTTTCCTATCCGACCCTGATCATACGACCGGATTACACCCTTGTCAGCGCCAACCGGAAATTTCTGGAACTGTTTGAAGAAGACCAGGAACGGATCCGGAATCAAAAATGCTACCATTTTTTTTACGAAAAAAATACGCCCTGCAGGGCCGAGGACTGCCCGGTGGTAAGGGTTTTAAATACCCATCAGGGCCAGACCGTGACATGGCGGAAGGAAGGACGCTGGGAGGACCGGGTTTTTTCCCCGATTCTCGATGACAACGGCGAAGTTGTTTATATTATTGAAAGCATTCGGGATGTTACCCGAGTCAAAATGCTTGAAAGCGAGCTTTCAGAAACCAGGGAGCTCATTACCCGGGTGGTGCAGAGCTCGGCCAGCGCCATTGTGGCCGCTGATCGCAAGGGCCGGATCCAGCTCATGAACCGGGCGGCCAAGGAGTTGTTCGGGGTGCTAAACAAAGACTGCTGGCCCTTTGATAACGCAGAGCAGCTTTATCCGCCGGGCAAGGCCAAGGAGATCATGAGCATGCTCAGAGATGAAACCATGGGGGGCAAGGGAAAGCTCTCCGGGGTGCCCGCCACCATTGTCAGCGCAGACGGTGAGGAAATTCCCGTGGAAATGAGCGCGGCCATTATTTATGACGACGATGACAATGAATCGGCCACAATGGCCATATACAATGATTTGCGCAAAAAGCTCGAGATCGAAAAAAAGCTCAAGGACGCCCAGCAGCAGCTGGCCCAGTCTGAGAAAATGGCTTCCCTGGGACAGCTGGCAGCCGGCGTGGCCCATGAGATCAACAATCCGCTCACCGGTATTTTAATGTATTCGAGTATGGTCCTGGAGCATCTGGAGCCCGGCAATCCCCTGAGAAAGGATCTTGAATGCGTTATTGAGGATGCCGACCGGTGCAAGGAGATTGTCAAAAGCCTTCTGGTCTACAGCCGGAGCACGGATTCGCGCCGTCAGATCATTCATATCAACAAGCTGGTGGAGCAGAGTTTCCGCCTGACCCGGGACCAGAAGATTTTCCGCAACATCGGCATTCAAAAAGAGCTCGGCGAAGAA
>JAGTVF010000186.1 GCA_018224315.1 Desulfobacterales bacterium
CAGCAGCCTCGATTTCACCCAGGTTTTCGCGCAGTTCCGGCGGGATATAACTCAAGCCCACCGAGGCATAAACTTCTTTCTCGGTTTTGCCGGCAATCCGCTTTTCCCCCTGATACACCCCGTACTCGTTGATCTTGTATCCCCTGTCGTGAGCCAGCTTGCGAACGGCTATATTATGGGCCTTGGAACCGGTAAAATAATGCAGGGCCGCACCGTAGCTGACCTGGGCCACGATTCGCAGGTCCACCTGCAGTCCCGGACGCAGGATCACGCTGCTTTTGGTTTTGCCGTGGGACAAAATGTTTTTCACCCCTTCAAAGGAAACAAAGGCTTCCATGACATCCTTTTCCCGATCCCGGCCGCAGGTAACCAGAATATCGAGATCCCCCACGGTTTCCTTTCCCCTGCGGAAACTGCCGGCCACCTTGACCCGGCGCACACCGTCAATATCGGTGAGGAACTGTTCCAGGGCCCGGGTATGGACGGCCGCATCGCTCCACAGGATCCGCCTTTCCCCGGATTTTTTCACCCGGCCCAGGGATTCAATGATGTGCTGCTGACTTTTTTCCCCGAAACCGCTTAAATCAGCGATCTGCCCGCGCCGGGCGGCTCGTTCCAGATCCTCGAGACTGGCCACGCCCAGGTGTTTGTAGAGCTGGGCGGTTTTTTTGGGTCCAAGAGAAGGCACCTGCATCAGATCCAGCAGGGACACGGGCAGCTCCTGGCGCAGCTGCCGCAGCTGCTCAAGCCCACCGGTTTCCACGATCTCACGGATCTTTGCGGCCAATTCCCGGCCGATACCCCGGTATTGGCTCAGATCTTTGTTGGCCTTGACCATCGAGGCCACAGGATCCGACATCTGCTCGATCACCCGGGCCGCCTCCCTGTAGGCCCGGACCCGGAACGGATTGTCGTCCCGAATCTCCAGCAGATCCGCCACCTGATTGAGAAGATCCCGGATTTCATTGTTCTGCAGAAACATTGCACTTCTCCCCCGGGCATGATCAGCACCCGTTTGCCAATTCCTGTTATACCGCCTGCCGGCGGCATGGCTTAAAACCCTAAGTATCGATGCTTGAAACGGTCGTCAAGGATTTTTAACATTACAAATTCACTGCCGATTCAACTGAAGCAAATAATATGCACGGAATTTCCTTTTGCATCGCCCGGGCGCCTCTGGTATAGAAAAATGGTTTAAACGCAAACAGCCCAAAACACACAGGAGACCACACCCATGGCCATCAGCCAGGAATTGCTGGAAATTTTGGTATGCCCCCAATGCAAGGGAACCATATATCTCAACAACCGCGGCGATGCCCTGATCTGTGACAGCTGCAGGCTTGAATTTGAAATCCGGGACGATATTCCGGTGATGCTCATTGACGAAGCCCGGCCGGTTGGCGATTAATCGCCTGCATCCGAATACAAACCATGGCAACAGGCAGTATTTTCCATGAGCCAGCCATCTGCGCCCGCACCCGCAAAACTTGTCATCGGCGCCTTTATGGCGGACAAGGAACTGATCATGCCCGTTGCCGGGCGGCTTTCTGAGGCCTTCGGGTCTGTGGACATGATCAGCCCCTGGCTCGCCTTTGACTACACCCGGTATTACGAACGGGAAATGGGAACCGGCCTGTTTCGGCGCATGCTTGCATTTCAAAACATGATAAGCCAGGATGCGCTGGCGCAAATCAAACATACCACCAACGCAATTGAAGCCGAATTTGCAGATAAAGACCGCCGCCGGGTCAATATAGACCCGGGATATCTGCTGCGGGAACGGTTCGTGCTGGCCACCGGGAAAAATTTTTCCCACCGGATTTATATCGGCGAAGGGATTTATGCGGATTTGACCCTGATTTACCAAAAGGGCGATTTCCGTACCCTGCCCTGGACTTATCCGGATTACGCAGCCGGGGAAATGACTGAATTTCTCCACCAGGTGCGCCGCAAATATGTTTTTGACATAAAGGAGGCAGCAGCGAAGGCCCATGATTAAAAGCATGACCGCATTTGCCGGAATTGAGCACAGCCGGGACAACATCACCGTCACCGTGGAAATGCGCGGCTACAACAGCCGTTACCTGGATCTGGCCGTAAAGCTGCCCTCTTCCTACGGCTGGGTTGAAGATAGGGTCAAGCAGGCGGTTGGCCGCTGCATCAGCCGGGGCCGCGTTGAAGTCCGCATCCAGATCCGGACCGATGAACAGACCTGCTGGCATTTTGCAGTGAACCCGGATCTGGCAGACGCCTATTATGCGGCTTTGGATGAGTTGAAAAACCGTTTTGGCCTCACAGAGCCCATTGGCATCTCTGACCTGACCGGGGTCAGCGGGATTGTCGAAACCGTGGAAAACCAGGCCGACGCTGACATCCTCTGCCAGGTTATGGACGAGGCCATGCAAAAGGCCCTGGAAGCCTTTGAAGCCATGCGCATAGATGAAGGGCAGGCCATGGCCCGGGACCTGGAAACCCGACTGTCGTTTATCGAAAACGGCATTGAGCGCATTGACAATCTGCGCCAGGGCCTGGTAGAAGCCTGCCATCAGCGGATTGAAACCCGCATCCGGGAACTGACCGGCGATCAGCTGGAACTCGATCCTGCACGCATTGCCCAGGAAGCGGCCATGCTGGCGGACAAAAGTGATATTTCCGAGGAATTGACCCGAACGGAAAGCCATGTCCGGCAGTTTTGGCAGATCATGGAAGCGGCTGCACCTGCTGGAAAACCGCTGAATTTTTTATTGCAGGAGTTGAACCGGGAAGTCAACACCATGGGGGTGAAAGCCGGCAGCGCGGATATTTCCCATATTGTTGTTTCCGTGAAAACCGAACTGGAAAAGCTCCGGGAGCAGGTCCAGAACATCGAATAATATGAATCCTTAACTCAACCCGTCCCAGGAGAGCCCATGGACTACAATCTGTTAAACATCGGGTTCGGCGGATCCATTGTCGCCGAAGAAGTCATTGCCATCCTGTCTCCCAACTCCGCGCCCATGAAACGGTTAAGAGATGACGCCAAAGATCAGAACCGCTTGATCGACGCCACCCATGGACGGCGCACCCGTTCGATTATCATTACCAAAACCAACCATATCATTCTTTCGGCCATGCAGGCGGAAACCATTTCCCAGCGGTTTGCAATGCTGAAGGAAAAACAGCGGGACAAGCAGACCGGCAAGGGGTAACCGGAAAATGACCGATATGGACAAAAACACATCCGGCCGCCATAGAACCGGACGCCTCTTTGTCTTATCCGCCCCCTCGGGCACCGGCAAAACCACACTGTGCCGCCGCATCCTGCCGCAGCTAGAAAACATTGTCTTTTCTGTCTCCTACACCACCCGCCCGCCCAGGGCCGGGGAAACAGATGGAAAGGACTATCATTTCATCTCCGCAGGCCGATTCGAGCAGATGATCCGGGAAGGCCGGTGGGCGG
>JAGTVF010000187.1 GCA_018224315.1 Desulfobacterales bacterium
AGCGCAAACTGATCCGGGTACAGCGACTGGCCCCCGTCGCACTGAGCAAAATCGGGCATATCATGGACCTCCACCATAAGCCCGTGGGCACCCACAGCCGCGCCGGCCCTGGCCAGGGGCAGGACCTGGTCCCGGTATCCGGCGGCATGGCTCGGGTCGATGATCACCGGCAGGTGACTTTCCCGCCGGACCACGGGAATAGCCGAAAAATCCAGGGTATTTCGGCTGTGGCGCACAAAGGTGCGCACCCCGCGCTCACACAAAATGATATTTTCGTTGCCCTCGGACATGATATATTCTGCGGCCATGAGCCATTCATCCACGGTGGCCGACATGCCGCGCTTTAACATAACCGGTTTTTTTGATTCCCCGGCCCGGCGCAGAAGGCTGAAATTCTGCATGTTTCGGGTTCCGATCTGGACGATATCGGCATATTGTTCCACCATATCAAAATGCTCCAGGTCCAGAACCTCTGTGACCACGGGCATATCAAACGTTTCACGTACTTTTGCCAGGATTTTCAGGCCCTCTTCGCCCAGGCCCTGGAAAGCGTAAGGCGACGTGCGGGGCTTAAACGCGCCACCCCGGAAAACATCGGCGCCGGCCTTTTTCACGTGCTCGGCCGTTGCCATGGCCAGCGATTCGCTTTCCACCGCGCACGGCCCGCCGATAATGGAAAAACGGCTGCCGCCGATTTCGGTATTGCCCACCCGGACGACGGTGTCATGGGGCTTAACTTCCCGACTGACCAGTTTGTATGGGCGGGTTACGGCAATGGCCTCCTTGACCCCGGCCATTGACTGAAAGCCAGGGGCATCCAGGGGGCCCTGGTTGTATAAAACCCCTATGGAAACCCTTTCTCCTCCGGGAATGGGACGGGCCCGGCAACCCTTTTCCTCAATGACGCGAACCACCGCATCAATCTGCTCCTGTGTGGCGTCCTGCCGCATGACGATCAGCATGATTTTTCCTCCTGTCTCAGATCAATGATAAAAACTTCTTTTCCGTAAAACAAAAAACCGTGAAGCCCGACGGGGCCCCACGGTTTGTCTGTGTGTGTGTCAACTTTTGCCGGCGGCTTTACAGCGGCACCGGCCGAAGGGCATACCCCGTCTGCTCGGCCTTGGACCACCAGCGCCAAAAAAAGGAACAAAGGAAATTATGATTGTCGAATATATCCATGATAAGCTATTGTCGGGTGTTAGAACGGTCCGGTCCGCCAGTCAGCAAAAGACCGCTATTTTCCATAGCTATAGGCAAAAATCGGATCCGCGTCAAGGAAAAACACCACATGATCATGATCCCCCACGGAGAAGGCCATGACCACCAAGGATCTTTTGCTCACCATTGACAACGGCACCCAGAGCATCAAAGCCATGGCATTTGACCTCTCCGGCCGGATGCAGGCCATTGTCAAAATCCCGTTCACCCCGTATTTTTCCGAAAGACCCGGCTGGGCCGAGCAGGATCCGGAAATGTACTGGCAACTGCTCGGCCGGGCCTGCCAGAGGTTGTGGAGCGAAAAAAAAATAGAACGAACACGCCTTGCCGGCATCTCGGTCACCACCCAGCGGGGAACCGTGATCAACGTCGATAAAAACGGCCGCCCCCTGCGGCCGGCAATCCTGTGGCTGGATCAGCGCAAGGCAACAAACCCACCGCCTGTGGGCGGACTCTGGGGCCTGCTTTTCAAGGTTGCAGGCCTGTCCAGAACCGTGGCCTATTTTCAGCAGGAGGCCGAGGCCAACTGGCTGAAAACCCATCAGCCGGAAATCTGGGAAAAGACCCACAAGTATCTGCTTTTGTCCGGATATCTCACCTACCGGCTCACCGGAGAATTTTCCGATTCCGTGGGCTGTCAGGTGGCATATCTGCCGTTTGACTACAAGCGCCTTGCCTGGGCCGGAAATTCGGACTGGAAATGGCGGGCCCTGCCCGTTGAAAGAGAGAAGCTGCCCCGGCTGATCGCCCCGGGCGGCCGTCTTGGGCTGGTAAGCGCCACAGCCGCCCGGCATACCGGAATTCCCGAGGGGCTGCCGGTTATTGCCGCAGCCGCGGACAAGGCCTGCGAGGTTATCGGCTCGGGCAGCATGGATGCGCAAACCGGATGCATCAGCTACGGCACCACGGCCACCATCAATGTGACCCATAACCGCTATGTGGAACCCATATCCCTGATTCCGCCCTACCCGTCTGCCATTCCGGGCCATCATTCCCTGGAAGTACAGATTTTCCGCGGCTACTGGATGGTGAGTTGGTTTAAAAACGAATTCGGCCACAAAGAAAAGCAAAAGGCACAAAACCTGGGCGTGGATGCAGAAGCGCTGTTTGACAGCCTGATCGACGACATTGCCCCCGGATGCATGGGACTGATGCTCCAGCCCTACTGGACTCCCGGCATCAAGATGCCCGGCCCCGAAGCCAAGGGCAGCATTATCGGGTTCGGCGACATCCATTCCCGCGGCCACGTGTACCGGGCCATCCTGGAAGGCCTGGCCTATGCCCTGCGCGAAGGAAAGGAGCGCATTGAAAAACGGACCAAAACGCCCATCCGGCAGCTGCGGGTTTCCGGGGGCGGTTCCCAGAGCCGCAATGCCATGCAGGTCACAGCAGATGTTTTCAACCTGCCGGCATCCAGGCCGCACATTTATGAAACCTCCGGGCTGGGAGCGGCCATCAACACGGCTGTCGGCTTGAATCTGCATTCGGACTATCCCGCTGCAATCGCTGCCATGACCCGCATCAGCGACACGTTTGAGCCTATTGCGGAAAACCAGCGGCTTTATGACGCGCTATACAGGCGCATCTATCAAAAAATGTATGCCCGGCTCAAACCATTGTATGAAGAAATCCGGGAAATTACCGGATATCCGCAATAAACGGCCTGATCCGGCGCTTGACATCCCAAAAAAAATCCTTTAAACATAAACAGGCATTTATGAGAATTTCTCATAAAAAAAGTCAGTCCATTTCCAACCTTTTTTCTTTCATATTGTTGGAAGTGGTTGCAAAACCACTTCCGGAAAAACCCGTTAACCACCACAAGGGGCAGGGCATGAAAACGCAATCCAAATCCAGGCGAATCCGGAAGCTTGTCACCGCCGGTCTGTGCGCGGCACTCGTGATGTTTTTCTTTGCATCAGCAAACGCCGGCATTGAAGAGCACATCATTGAAACAGAAACCGGTTTTTACTACACAGTCCAAAAGGGCGACACCTTGTGGGATTTGTCACAAGAATTTTCAGACTCTCCCTGGCAGTGGCCGGATTTATGGCACTACAACCCACAAATCCCCAATCCGCACTGGATCTACCCGGGCCAGAAAATCCGGATATACAAAAAAAGCTTTGGCGATAAAAAAAGGCAGGAAACCGAACCCGCCATGGAGAAAACCGAGCACTATTTCACTTATACCCCGATCCGCTCGGTGGGATTTATCCGCAAGCAACCTGTTGAAACCCTGGGGACACTCTCACTGGAACGCCATAATTACAGCCTGTTAAGCACCGGTAACAAGGTCTACATCCGGCCCGAACCCGGCGAAAATATCGTCAAGGGGGAAAAATACCTGATTTACCGCGTGCAAGGTGGTGTTGACGATCCTGCCACGGATCAATACATTGGGGATCAGTACCTGCTCACCGGAATCCTGGAAATCACGGATTCTCAGCCGGATTTTGCCGCAGGCAGAATCGTGGAGGCATTTCGCGACATTCAAAAAAACGACAAAATCATGCCCCTGATGGACCGCAAGGCAGACATCCGAATCAAGCCCGGCATTGAAAACCTCAGCGCCAATCTCATGAAGTCAGAAGAAGACTGGAATTTCATGGGTCAAGATACCATTGCCTTTATCAACAAGGGACGGGGCGACGGCATTGAAGTTGGCCAGCAGTACACGATTCTTTTCGAGGTCACCACTGGCCCGGACTGGGGTCCGGATTCCCCGAAATATCTGACCACCGAGGAGATCGGCACCCTGCTGGTGCTCCACACCGAAAACAACACAGCCACCGTACTGATCACGGACTCAAAGGAAGATCTTAAGGCCGGCATGCCGCTGCAGGCCTTGAAATAAACACGTCCGGCGTCAACTCCGATCCGGTCAGGGCGGAAACAAAAACCCCGCCCCGGACCGGATCGGAGTTGATGGAAAATGCTTTTTACCAACTGCCGGAGCCGCCTTGCGTGTATTCCATCTCCAGAAGCTGTATTAATGGTTCCAGAAAAACCGGAGTTTGCATTCCCTGAATTTTTTTCAAATCCATTTGATCC
>JAGTVF010000188.1 GCA_018224315.1 Desulfobacterales bacterium
ACAATTTCGGGTTCCTCGTGGAACAAATCGGTCAACCGGGCCCGGAGCCGGCCTGCGGTTTCCATGAGTTCACGGCTGTCCTGGCCCAGAAGTTCATCGAGCCGCTGCCGGATTATGGTATCGTCTTCCAGCAGCTTGACGGCCGTCCATCGCCGGTCATAGGGAAAATCCGGACCAATGCGTTCTTCGATTGCTGCGCGAAGCTCGGCAATGGCTTTTTCTATATCGTTGGAATAGCGAACTTTCCGGGTTTCCGGGATACAAACGTCGATTTGTGCCGATTCCACCGCGGCCTTCATCAGCTCATCGAGCCCCTGCCCCTTGTTGCCCACGGTAAACACCACGGGTACGCCCAGCAGCTCGGAAAGTTTGGCCGCATCGATTTTATAGCCCCTGGCAAGGGCCAGGTCTGCCATGTTTAAGGCAAAAATCACCTTGCAGTTCAATTCCCGCAGCTGATTGGCCAGATACAGGCTTCGCTCCAGATTGGAGGCGTCGATGATGTCAATGACCACATCCGGATTTTCATCCAGAATATAATTCCGGGCCACGATTTCTTCTATGGAAAAAGGGGTGAGACTGTAAGTGCCCGGCAGATCAACAATTTTGAGGCGATGTCCGAATTTTTCAACATCGCCTTCCTTTTTTTCCACAGTCACTCCCGGCCAGTTGCCCACTTTCTGGCGCGTGCCGGTGAGATGATTAAAAATGGTGGTTTTGCCTGAGTTGGGATTACCGGTAAGGGCGATTCGTATGTTTTTTTCAGCCACGCTCCGCCTCCAGGGGTTCCACGGTAATGGCCATGGCCTCCTTTACGCGCAAAGAAACATGCATCCCGCGGGTGGTCAGCTCAAGGGGATCACGCAATGGCGCATATTTTTCAATATAAAATTTTGAATCCCGGGTCAGACCCATTTCCAGAATCCGCCGCCGAAGCCGCATATCTCCGCCCACGGATACAATCCTTCCGGACTGTCCCTCTCTCATTTCGCTCAAACGCATGCCTGTATTTTCTCCGTTCTATCTCATTGCCCGAGTCACATCCGGTTTTTGGTCAGGCCCTTGGGGTTGGTGTCAGGTCCATAAACTATCGGGCGGCATCTGCGCCCTGCCCGGAATGCTTTCCGGCCTCCGGTTCCACGATAATTTTGCCGGCCAGGCCCCGGCCAAGCACATAACGCTGGTTGCCTGCTGCGACCACCACCTGGCCCCGGCCGTAATTGGTAATGATTTCTACATGGTCATTAACACGCAGCCCCATGCTCATCAGGCGCAGCCTGGAACTGCTGCCGCCGATCAATTCCGTGATCACAACCCGCTCTCCGGGTTTGGCCGCATACAGCGGCATCTGGTGCATCCGCTGCTGCATGCAGCCGGAACAAATGCCATACATTTCCAGGCGGTGCTGCAGAAGATGAAATCCGTATGAGTGGGCCACTTCCTGCTGCAGCGCCTCTATATGCTGATTTTCAAACTCTATGACCCTGCCGCATTTGGTACATATCATGTGATCGTGATGGTGGCCCAGATGCCGGTGTTCATACTGTATTTCGCCGTTTTGAAAACGGTTTTTCTGGGCAAATCCAAACCGGCACATCAGCTCCAGGGTTTCGGTGACAAAATTTTCGGAAAACTGATCTCCGTGTTGCTCCTGCAGCTTTTGTTCAAGCACTCCGGCCGTTACGTGGCCTTCGATCTGCAAAAACGCGTCCAAAATCTGCAGGCGTTTATCAAGATGATCAATCTGCTCCTGGCGAAACAGTTTTTCAAACTGCTGTCGCTCGTATTTGTGAAGATGTGCCATCAGGGATTCCTTGCCAATATATTTTCGTTGACGCCTACATTAAATTCAAAAACTTTCCATTAATACAATAAGGTCGACATTGTCAATACTGCCAAACATTTTTCATTGGTACAATAATAAGTTTCCTGATCCCAAAGTAAAGATGGATTTTTCATGGACCTGCCTGAAGAATATGATATAGTTACCAGTCAGAAAGACGCTCCGGTACCAATACAATCAAATCCGGCCCGGTTCCGGAAAAGTTTTTCCGGCCCGGCATGCCGGTATCAATTTTATCCATACGACAATTATACTTATGCACAACTCATTGCCACAACATACCCTGATCGATTCTTATCACCGCCATATCAACTATCTGCGGATCTCCATCACAGACCGATGCAACCTGCGATGCTGTTATTGCGCCCCGGGCTGGCCCATTGAAAAAATGCCCCATGAATCCATTCTTCGCTATGAGGAGATCCTCCGCGTGGTCCGGACAGGGGTCAGCCTCGGCATTGTCAAGGCGCGCGTTACGGGCGGCGAGCCTTTTGTACGCAAAGGCTGCTGCGATTTTCTCGAAGAACTGACCCGAATGCCGGGGTTGTCCGACATTTCCGTGACCACCAACGGCGTAATGTTAAAACGGCATCTGCCCAGACTATGGAAAATGGGCATCCGGCGGCTTAACATCAGTCTGGACACCCTGCAGCCGGAAAAATACAAGCAAATCACCGGCGTGCATGCTTTTGAAAGGGTATGGAACAGCATTGAAACCGCACTGGAAATGGGATTTTCCCCGGTAAAAATCAACGTGGTGGCCCTAAACGGGGTCAACGACGATGAACTCACCGCGCTTGCCCGGCTGACCTATTCCTACCCCGTGCATGTACGATTCATTGAGCAGATGCCTTTCGGGGAGGCTTCCTTTTCCGACCAGGCCCCTTTGCTGGCACCCGAAATCCACAACCGCCTTCAAAGTGTTGCGCCGCTGGAACCCGTGAGCCGGCAGCAAAGTGACGGACCGGCCAGGCGGTACCGGTTTGCCGGGGCATTGGGTGAAATCGGCCTGATCACTGCCGTAAGCCGGCATTTCTGCCGGGAATGCAACCGGCTGCGCCTGACCGCCGACGGCCGTCTGCGCGCCTGCCTGCTTTCCAACCAAACCACGGATATCAAAACCGCCCTGCGCAACAAGGCTTCCGACAAAACCCTGGCCGGCATTTTTCTCGCAGCCGTGGCCGGCAAGCCCGAACAGCACAATCTCCAGTCCCTGCAAGCCAGCTGTCTCAACCGCATGAATACCATCGGCGGATAATTCCGGTCCCGGGATCATCGGACGGGGAAAAAACACCAAAAAAACTGATTGACAACTCACTCAGTTTCTGGAACAAAACAGGCCTTCTGTTCGTGCAACACCAAACCCTCAATCCGATGCAAACGAAAAAGGCAGCACATGGGCCGCAAACAAGCCATAATCCAATCCGCCACCCGGCTTTTTGCCCAAAAGGGCTTTGCCGAAACCTCTACGGCCGAGATCGCAG
>JAGTVF010000189.1 GCA_018224315.1 Desulfobacterales bacterium
CGCCAGTTTTTCAAGGCTTTGCTGGTACTTGTCAAAATCGGAATTGGCTGCGGTAAAAATCTCGTCTCCGGCTTCAATGCCCCCGGCATCCGAGCCAAACAAAGCCTTTTGCTCAGGCACGTACACGGCAAGACAACACGAGGAATGACCCGGCACGGCCAGGATCTCCAGGGTCAGATCCCCGCAGGCGAGCTTTTGGCCGTCTTCGAGCACCTGCTCCACATCGATGCCCTCAAAATCGGCATATCCTTTTTCTTTTGCATCATCGAGCTGCTCCCGGCGCTTTAGGGCCTCGTGATTCATGGCATTGATGGTCTCAATGACCTTGGGTTTGGCCAGCATGGCCTTTGCCGGCGCAGATGCCGCCACAGTCGCCCCGGGCCACTGTTTTTTGAAAAACGGTACAATGCCGCAGTGATCAAAATGGGAATGAAGGATCACGATCCTTTTGATCTTCTTTGTATCCACAGCCATCTCCCGGATCTGATCCAGGACCTCGGGCACGATATAGACCATGCCGCCGCCGATGATGGCGGCCTCGGTGCCGCCGTCAAGCAGATATACATTGGATTCCCGCCGACCCAGCAACGTAATGCGATCGGTTATCTTCCCCGGCTCCCTGATTTTCATACAACCCCCTTATTCGCTGACCATGAGATTTACCGCATCAATATGCTTCGGGTTTTCCTGATCAATGATTTCAATAATGCGGCCGTGCATCCGTTTTTTGTGCTCTGCAAAAATGCCGCGCTTTTTGTTGAAAGATTTGGCAAACCCCATGGTTTCCGCCATGAGGTGCTCGGCGTTATCACAGGCTTTTTCAATTACGTGATGGGTTTCCAGTTCCGGAGCCGTAGCCCGCCGGCCGGTGAGTTTTAACTCATTGAATTTCCAGCGGGGCACGGCCTTTTTAATAAAGGCGTCCATTCCCGGCAAAAACGGAATGCCCAGGTCCACTTCCGGAAAGCAGAAAAAACCCCGGTCGGATTTCATGAACCGGAAATCGCAGGCGCAGGACAAAATGGCGCCGTTTCCGAATGCGTGGCCGTTGATGGCGGCAATGGCGGGCACCGGTGCCAGCAGCAGCTTTTTAAACACTTCATCCATGCCGTAGCAGAAATCCCGGATGGCCTGAAATTCCCGGGCGGCATACTTTTCCATCAGCCAGTTGACATCAATCCCGTTTGAAAAAAACTTGGGATCCGAACTGGTCAGCACAATGGCCCGGGTTTCAGGATCTGCCACAGCCTTGTCCAAAACAGCATTCAAGGCATCGGCAAACGCCAGATTCTGCAAATTTTCGCCGTTGTTCATATAAACAAGGGCCACACCCTCGTCCATCTGTCTGTATACAATCTCCATAATCGATCCTTTGTTTTTTATCCCTTTGCCCACAGTCGTTGTTTTTCCACTCTCGGCTTGACCCAGGATTGGTTAAACCACAGGGCCATCAGGATCAGCCCGCCGCCGGCAAGCAAACGCAGCAGATCCACCTCCCGGTTCCAGATCACCAGGTTGACCACAAGGCCTGCGGGCACCAGGGCGTTGTTCATGATGGCCAGCGCCCCGGCATTGACCCGGGTGGCCCCCTTGTTCCAGAGAAAATACCCGATGCCGGATGCTGCCACGCCCAGCCACAGCAAAACACCCCATTGAACGGCTGTCCGGGGCATCATGGACATGTTGCCCCAGATCAGCCAGCCCAAAACCGCCACTGCCATGGCCCCCATATAGAAGAACCCGAACACCGAATGCTGGGCAAAAACCGGCATTCCGGCTTTCCGGCGCTTTTCCATGAGATTTTTATACCCCACCTGGCCCAGTGCAAAACAAAAATTGGCCGCCTGGACCAGCAAAAACCCGATCACAAAATCCGGGCTTAAGGGGTTGTAGCGGATCACGGCTGCCCCTGCAACGGCCACCCCTGCGGTCACCAGATACCAGAACGTAAACCGGCGCCGGGCCGCGTCATAGAGCAAAGTGATATAAATCGGGGTAAAAACAGTAAAAAGCACGACTTCGGGCACGCTTAAAAAAGAAAAAGAATGATAAAAACAGATAAACATCACCCCGAGCTGGACCGCACCAATGCCCATGAGCCGGACAGCCAGGTCCCACGGCACCTTTTTCCACCGGATAAAGGGCAAAAACATCAGGGTTGCCAGAAACGTGCGCGAAAACACCGCAAAATAGCTGTCCACCTGCCCTGAAAGATAGACCCCGATCAGGCTGAAGGAAAATGCCCACAACACCGTAACAAACCACAAATAGCCCATCCTGCTGTCTCCTGTTAACCTTCATTTCCGTTTGGTTTTGCGGGCGCACCACCGCATCCGGCGCTTTGGACAAACCGGTTTTGGAGCCGCCGCATGCCCTTTGGCCAGCGGTCACCACTGCCACTTTGTCTTTCAGCTCCATTTTTTCCCCGTCTTATCATAAGGTCCGGTATGTATCAGGCAAGGGCGCCGCCGTCGCAGGCAATGGTTTCACCGGTGGTAAAAGAGGCCGCATCCGAAACCAGGTATAGAACCGCGCCGGCCATTTCCTCGGGTGTGGCGTGCCGGCGCATGGGGATTTGCTCAATGACCGAATCATAAATTTCCTTGTTTTCCATGAGCGCCGAGGAAAACCTGGTTTGGGTAAAACCCGGCAGCAGGGCATTGACCCGGATGTTTTTCGGCGCCAGTTCCTTGGCATAGCCTTTGGTCATGGAGATCATGCCGGCTTTGGTCATGGAGTAGATGCCCTGCATGGGTGCGGGGCTTACCCCGTTGATGGAAGACACATTGACAATGGCGCCGCCGGAATGGTTTTCCGCCATGAGTCTGGCCGCATTCTGGATCATGAAAAAGGGACCCTTGAGATTGACTTCCACGGTTTTGTTAAA
>JAGTVF010000190.1 GCA_018224315.1 Desulfobacterales bacterium
CGGAGCAAGCCGATAACAGCTTTGCTGAAAGACTGTCCAGGGCTCTGGAAACGGAAGTCCGTTATTTGAACCTGGCCGCCGAAACCCGGCTCTATCAATTATCAGACAAAGCGCTGGATATCGGTCCCCAGGCCAACTGTGCCCTGAGTCTGGCAGGGATTGAAACAGCCGGCATCCGGCCTTTTCAGTTTAACCGAAGCCATCATGTGCTGCAGAAATACTGGGCTGAAAACCGCAGCGAAATCATCAGCATCGCCGTGCTGGTTTTTTTTGTTTTCGTGGTGCTGATGATTCAGGCAGTGGTGGAAAACCGGCACATGGAGCGTCGCATTGCGCAAACAAACCGGCAGATCACCAGAATATTTCAACAGGCTTTCCCGGATGCCACCCGCATTGTGGATCCCGTGCAGCAGATGGAGGCTGGCATTTCCCGGGTGAAAAAACAGAACGTGTTTGCCGGCAACGATGGGGCGAATATCCGCAATATGGATATTTTAAAAGATGTCAGTGAATTGATACCAGCCAGCATCAATGTGGTGCTGACCCGGTTTGTCCGGAGTGACAACAGTGTCCAGCTTGCCGGTCTCACAGATACATTCAACGCAGTTGATGACATCAAAATGCAGCTGGAAAAATCCACTTTTTTCAGGCAGATCACCATCAGTTCCGCCAATATGGACCAGTCCGCCAATCGCGTACGGTTCCGGATCAAGGCGGATCTGGCAAAAGAGCCGCTTTAACGACCAAAGGCGCCGGACAGATGAAAAAAAGGATCAATCTTAACCGCAGGGAAAAACTGGCGGTAACCGCAGGTGCCGGATTTGTGGCTGTTTTCCTGGTTTTTGAGCTTCTGGTGCATCCGGTTTTTGAAAAGCGCAGCCGGCTCCGGGACCAGCTGGCTTCCAGGCAGGCCGCGCTTGTGGAAATGGTTGAAATGTACCGGCAGCACCAGGTGATACAGGCAAATGCAGAACGCACCCAAAACCGGTATACCCTCAGACCGGCGGGGTTTACCCTGTTTTCATTCATGGACCGGGTTGCCGGAGAAACCGGGGTAAAGCAATACATCACCTATATGAAGCCCAGCAGCTCAACCGATGAGACAACCGGCACAACCATTTCCTATGTTGAACTTAAACTTCAGGATATTTCCCTTAACGATTTGATATCCTACCTGTTTGAGGTGGAGACATCTGAAAATATGGTGCGGGTCAGCCGGTTGTCGATCTCCAAAGCCGGGGAGACCGAAGGGCTGCTTTCCGTGGTCATGCAGGCCGAGGCAGTGGATGCGTAACAGCGGCCCGCAATCCAAGTGGACGTATTGTTCATGATGAAAAAATCCAAAAAATGGTTTGCCTGGATATGCTATATTGCCGTTTTGGCAGCGGTTTTTCTCTATCTTTTATTCCCGGCCGGTGCAGTAAAAAAATACCTGGAACACCAGATCCGAAAGGCTTCGGGCAATGCGGTGTCCATTGAAATAGCTGGGCTGCGGCCGGGCTTTCCCCCGTCTCTGGTCGCAGATCAGGCAACCCTGATTTATCGGCAGATGGATGCCCTGGAAACCGGCCGCATGATTCTGTCTCCGGCGTATCGGAAACTGCCCGGCATATTTGATGTGCTTGATTTTGAAAGCCGCCTGGGTGAGGGGCGGGCCCTGGGGTGGGTGGCCATGGAAAATGCCAGCGGCAGCGGGGCAGACAATTCTTTTCATATGCGGCTTGAAAATGCAGACTTGGAAAGCATTGTCCTGATCCGCAGCATGAGCGGGCATACGGTTTCCGGCCGCCTGGACGGAACCATTGAATTTACCGGCGGCATTCCCGGTCAAAGCGGCAGCGGCACAATTGAGCTGGCGGCCAGCCAATGCGCGGTTGCCTTGCAGGAAGCGATCTATGGCATAAAACAATTAACGTTTCAAACCATTGCGGCGGATCTGGAAATTGAGGATCAACAGGTGAATATCCGGCAGCTTCAACTTGAGGGAAGCCAGGTTTCCGCCGAGGGCAACGGCCGAATTCTCATTCGCCGGCCTTTTGAAAACAGCCGGATTCAGATTTCCGCAACAGTTCAACTGCATCCGGCCCTGGCCAGGACCATGGAAGGACTGCTGCCGGAAAAATTTACAAGCGGCGGGGATATATCGCTTCGCATTGCCGGAACCATAGAAGAACCATCCTGGCGGATTCGATGATTTCAGCGGCCGGAATGACACGAATCGCCAAGTTCCGAGGCCTTTAGCCCATGATCAGAACAAGCCTGAAAATCATTCGAATCCTGTTTGCGGCAGTCGCGGTTTTTGTCTGCGTAAACCTGTTTTACGAGATGGTTTCAGCAAGACTGGAGCTGGCTGCAAATGGTGACTTGCGGCCTGAAATCATAGATCGGGAAATTGGGGCGGATACCCCAAACACCCAAAGCCCCCGGCAGCCTGCTTATGCGTATTATACCGCCATTGCCGAAAAAGACCTGTTTCAAACCGGGCAGTCAGATGCCTCGGGCGATGCCCGGCAGGCGGCAGAACTGGAAAATCTGGAAAAAACCCGGCTCAACCTCCGGCTCTGGGGCACCATCACAGGCACGGATGAAAAAACCTATGCGGTCATTGAAGAAAAATCCGGCAGCAGACAGGCCCTTTACCAGGAGGGCGACACCATTGATCAGGCACGGATCCGTAGGATTTTGCGCAAAAGGGTTGTTTTGACGGTAAACGGCAAAGACGAAATCCTGGAGATGGAGGACATGGCCGATTCGTCCGGCCGCCTGTCTGACCGGCAAACCGAACCGGCCCCTGAGGCGGCAGATATTTCCGTTTCAGAAGAGCCCGTATCCATATCCGGTCAGCAAATGGATGAAGCCATGCAGGATGTCAGCTCCCTTATGCGCCAGGTGCGCATAAGACCTTATTTTGAAGACGGTCAACCCGGCGGCCTGATGCTCAGCGGTATTCGAAGTGAATCGGTTTTTTCTGAAATGGGGCTGGAAAGCGGCGACATCATCAAAAGTATCAATGGGCGTCAAATCCGGTCTGTTGAGGATGCCATGACTTTTTACGAAAACATACAATCTTCCGGTGAAGTGGAACTGGAAATTGAACGCAGCGGCAGCAGGCAGATTCTTTCCTTTCAGATCGATTAACCCGTGGCCGAAAATGAGGAATCGCTCATGATGAGGTTTCAGCGACATTCCGGCAAGGCAGCAGACGCAGAGGTTTTTCACAGGGCAGTCATTGCTGCGTTGACCATTTGTTTGGCATTGTTTGTGTCAGCGGTTTTTTGCCCGGCTTATGGACAAAACAGCCAGGAGCAGCAGAAAACAGACCCCGACAGCATCCAAGGCCCGGAACAGGAAGGGCGTTCGGTATCCATTGATTTCAATGATGTGGATATCAGCGTGTTTATCAAGTTTATCAGCGAACTCACGGGGCGCAATTTTATTGTGGACCAGCGGGTCAAGGGAAAGATTACCGTGATTTCCCCGACCCGGATATCGGTTCAGGAGGCCTACAGGGTTTTTGAGTCTGTGCTGGATGTCCACGGATATACCACGGTGGAGGCCGGGGAGATCACCAAGATCATCCCGGCGCCCTATGCCCGGACCATGAGCATTGAAACCAAGCTGAAAAGGGAAGCCGGCAGCGGCGAGGACAAAATCGTCACCCAGCTGATTCCGCTGGAATATGCCAGTCCCGAAGAGATCAAGCAGCTGTTTGCGCCCCTGATTTCCAAAAGCAGCGTGATCATCTCTTATGCGCCCACCAACATGCTTATCGTCACCGATGTCTATTCCAATATCAAACGGCTGATGCGCATCATTGACGCCATTGACGTGCCCGGCACCGGCCGGGAGATTCTCATGCTTCCCATTGAACACGCAAATGCCGAACAGATTGTCTCGATTATCAATTCCACATTCGGCCAGGGAGAGTCAGAGCGCGGGGGTCGACGGCGGACCATCACCGCTGTGGCCGACCAACGAACCAACCTTCTGGTGGTTCAGGCCAGTGAGCCTGACATCGAGCGGATCCGGCAGATGGTCAAAACCCTTGACAAGGAAATTCCCAAGGGGAAAGAAAAAATCCATGTGTATTACCTGGAAAACGCCAAGGCAGAGGACCTTGTGGGCGTATTGCAGGAACTGCCCGCAAGTCAGGAACAGCAGGCGGGAAAAAAACAGGCGCCCATTGTATCTGAAGGGGTGAAGGTCACCGCGGACCAGGCCACCAACAGCCTGATCATCCGGGCGGAAAAAGATGATTACGATGTTTTGAAATCCGTTATTGAAAAACTCGACGTGCCCAGGGCCATGGTCTATATCGAGGCCCTGATCATGGAGGTGAGCAAGGACAAATCCTTTCGCCTGGGTGCTGAGTGGATCGCCGGCGGGGAGGGCAGCTACAAGGACCGGGAAGGGGTTTACGGCGGCGGATTTTCCGGCGGCGCCCTGGGCGGTGATACCGGATACAATTTTTCCTTTCCCGACTCTTCCGGCAGCGGCCCGCTTCCTCCTGGATTTTCCCTGGGTGTGCTGGGTGAAAACATCGAAGTCGGCGGCATTACTTTTCCCACCATCAGGGCCATGATCCAGGCCTATCAAAAAGACCGGGACGTGCAGATTCTGTCCACCCCCCAGATTCTGACCACGGACAATGAAACCGCCAAGATCCGGGTGGGC
Organism: Desulfobacterales bacterium; assembly: GCA_018224315.1. GTDB lineage: Bacteria > Desulfobacterota > Desulfobacteria > Desulfobacterales > Desulfosalsimonadaceae > Desulfosalsimonas. The sequence goes on from JAGTVF010000190.1 coordinate 4,675, forward strand.
AGAAATATTCCTTATTTGACCCGGACTGCCAGCGGGGAAACCGAATTCAGCAATTACGAATATCAGGACGTGGGCATTTTGCTGGAAATTACCCCACAAATCAACAAAGACCGCAAAATCCGGCTGGAACTGCTCCAGGAAGTGACCAAACTGGAAAGCACAGATGATTTTCGTCCCACCACCCTGAAACGAACCATTGATACCGTGGTTGAGGTCAATGACACCAATACGGTGGTCATCGGGGGCCTTATCGATGAAAGCCTGACAAAAACCGAGTACCGGGTCCCGTGTCTGGGCGGGGTGCCGCTGATCGGTTGGCTGTTTAAGTCCCTTTCCGATTCCTCGGACCAAACCAACCTGTTTGTATTTATCACCCCCAGGGTTATGGCCGCCCCTGACGAAGCCGCTGAATTTTACAGGGACAACAAAGAAAAGTTTCAAACAGTGCCCGAGGAAACCATCAAGCTCTATGGAGCACCGCCAAATAAAAAGCCAGGCGCTGCCGGCGGGGCTTCGGCCGCGGCATCAAAATCCTCCGCAGACCCTCAATCGGATCAGCCGGCGGCGGATTCAACAGATGCCGGGCAATACACCGTGAAAAAAAATGATACCTTGTATTCCATTGCCCGCAGTCACGGCATTGAGCTGAAAAAAATGCTGGAAATAAACGGCTTGACCAAAGATTCCATCATCCGGCCCGGAGATCAGATCATAGTGTCGCCCTAAAGCAGCAATGCCTGGGTTCAGGAAAAACCCAAAGAAATGATACCCCTTAATGAAACAGCATTTAACCGACATATTGGTCCGCGAATTTGGTGTGGACGAAAAGGATATCACCGAGGCCGGAACACTGGCAAGGCAGCAGAATGTCCCCTTCTCCGAGGTGATGCTGAAAAAAAAGATCCTTTCGGAACATCAGCTGCTCCAGGCCTTTTCCCGGGTATATGATTTGCCGTTTTCCCCCAGTCTGCCCCCGGAGGATTTTGATACGCAATTTGCCCGCCGGGTGCCCATTGGGTTTCTGAAAAAATATGCCATGGTGCCCATCTGCCGGACATGTGCCGCGGATTCTGAAAAAAGCAGCACCGGGCAAGACGAAACCACCCGGCCGGTGATTGCTGTCAATGACCCTTCAGCCTTTCAGCCCCTGGATGATTTGGTGCGGCTTTTGGATATTGATTCCTTTGACCTGGTGCTGGCGCCCCGGGATGCCATTTACTCGTTGATCAACATGGCCTTTGACAGCAGCCGGGATACGGCAGAACAGCTTGTGGCCGACATGGAGGACAACACCGGCGATATTATCAGCGAAATCGAGGAAACCACCGACCTTCTCGATGATACCAGTGATGCCCCCATCATCAAGCTGGTCAACCATGTGATTTCCCAATCCGTGAAAATCGGTGCCAGTGACATCCATATTGAGCCGGAGCAATACAGCTTAAAGATCCGCTACCGGGTCGATGGCATTCTCTATGATCTTCTCACTCCTCCAAAGTGGATGCAGGCCTCTCTGGCATCGCGCATCAAGGTCATGGCCAGGATGAATATCGCAGAAAAGCGCCTGCCCCAGGACGGCCGTTTTGAAGTCAAAATCGGTGATCAAAACATTGACATCCGGGTTTCCACCATACCCATCCAGTACGGGGAGCGGGTGGTGATGCGGCTGCTCAACAAGTCCGGCTCCCTGTTTCAGCTCACAGAGCTGGGCCTGTCACAGGCCAAACTCGATACGATCCGCCGGCTGATCCGCTATTCCCACGGCATCATCCTGGTAACCGGCCCCACGGGCAGCGGAAAAACCACCACCCTGTATGCCGTGCTCTCCAGCCTTAATTCCCCGGATATCAATATCATCACCATCGAAGACCCTGTGGAATACCAGCTAAAAGGGGTCAACCAGATCCAGGTCAACCCAAGAATCGAGCTCACCTTTGCAAGGGGGCTGCGCTCCATTGTCCGCCAAGACCCGGACGTGATTTTGATCGGGGAGATGCGGGACCTGGAAACCGCTGAAATTGGTGTGCAGTCGGCGTTGACCGGCCACCTGGTATTTTCCACCCTGCACACAAACGACTCGGCAAGTGCCATTACCCGCCTGGTGGATCTGGGTATCGAGCCTTTTCTGATTTCCTCCTCGGTAATTGCCGTGATTGCCCAACGGCTGTTGCGCCTGCTCTGCAATGAATGCAAACAGGCCTATACACCGGATGCTGCCAGCCTGAAGCGGCTTGGGCTTGATCCGCAGCAGGCCGAAAAATCTGTGATCTATAAGGCTGTTGGCTGCAGCAGTTGTTTTCAAAGCGGATACCGGGGACGCCTGGGAATCTATGAAATCCTGGAATTGAACCCGGAACTTCAGAATCTGGTTTTAAAAACCTATGATTCCCACAGGATTAAGATGGAAGCTGTGCAGGCCGGAATGACAACGCTTTATCAGGACGGCATTGACAAGGTTTTAAAAGGACAGACCACCATTGAGGAGGTTCTGCGGGTCACCCAAAGCTGATATTGGACTTCCAAGGAAGTCCCTTTTTTACACTTTACCGAAATTGTACTGCTGTATCCTGACGGCGGCGCGGAAAAGCGGATTTCCTTTCTGGAAAAATGCCGTCGGCGGGATAAACAGCTTTTTACAGGCGCATCATTTTTAACCAGCATCAAAAAGAGTCGGGGTTTTGGATGGGTTGGAAAAAAATATCAAACAGTCTGATTTTTTACGCAATGCCTGTTGGTTGTGTGCTTCTCACAGCCTGGATTCTTTTGTGCCCCCAGACCCTGTCGGCCCGGCAGTGGCAGATGCGTCCTGCGGATGCTTACGAATTTGCCCAAAAACTTTATGAACAACAGGATTTTCAGGCGGCGGCAACGGAATTTGACCGGTTTGTCCATTTTTTTGCAGATGATGACCGAGCCCCGGATGCCGCGTTTTACGCGGGCATGGCCCGTTTTTCCATGCAAAAATATCAGCCGGCCATAGATGCGTTTGACCGGACGATTCGATCCTATCCCGGTTCCAAACAAGCCCTTGAAGCCAGGTTCATGATCAGCCGGTGCTATCAGAAGCAAGATGACATTGACCGTTCAGTGATGATGCTCCGGCAAATCATCCGGC
>JAGTVF010000191.1 GCA_018224315.1 Desulfobacterales bacterium
CGATTTCTTTCATTAAGACCTCCGGTCTAAACAGATTTCAGCGCACAGGGGCAATTGCCTTTTGTCTATCCCTGTGCTAATTTTTACCCAAATGGAGCGTTTCAGATTTTTAAAAATCCGCTTAACATGGAAGCCCGAAAGTGGGGATCTGTTTTTAAAGCGACATTGAACGTTTACGGAAAAATCCGTAAACGCTCAGGAGCGAAAAAACGGACCCCGACCGGAGGGCTTCCTTTAACGTGTATGCAATGTAAGTCCGGCAGGGCGTCTGCGGCAAATTGCAAATTCTGATGGGTTTGCGCAAATCAATTGAAAAAATCTATGGAAACGATTCTCACATGGATCTCTGGCAGCTCAAAATTTTTAAGACCGTTATTGACCTGGAGGGCTTTTCCCGGGCAGCCGATGCCGTTCACCTCACCCAGCCCACGGTGAGCAGCCATATCCGGGATCTGGAAGCCCATTTCGGCTGCCGGTTGATTGACCGGATGGGCAAAACCGCAAAAGCCACCCGGGCCGGGCAACTGTTGTATGAATATGCCGTCCGGATGCTTGCGCTGGCCGCGGAAACCGAAAGCGCGGTGGCTGAATTTCTGGGCCACATCAGCGGCCAGATCGCCATTGGCGGCAGCACCATTCCCGGAGGCTATATTCTGCCCCGGCAGATCGGGGGCTTTACCCGCACCTACCCTGAGGTGCGCATCCGCCTTCATGTCAGCGATACCCGGCAGATCATTGATGACGTGCTGGACGGCCGGCTGGATTTCGGCATGGTGGGCGCGGAAGCCGAAAGCGGCCGGATTGTCCAAAAGGCGCTGATACGGGATGAAATGCAACTGATCGTCCGGGCCGATGATCCATGGGCAAACCGGAGGGAAATCGAACTGGACCGGCTCTGCACCCGGCCCTTTTTGCTCCGGGAGCCCGGATCCGGCACGAGAAAATCTTTGGAGCAGCAGCTGGCCCGGGCCGGGCTCAGCATGGACGGGTTTACGGTGGCCGCCGAACTGGGCAGCACGGCCGCGGTGATCCAGGGCATCAAAAGTGGTATGGGCATCTCCATCCTGTCGCCCATTGCCGTGGAAGACGAACTCAAAGCCGGATCATTGAAAGCCCTGGCTGTAACCGGCCTGGATCTCTTCCGGCATTTTTACCTCACCACCCATCGGGAGCGCACCCCTTCGCCGGCTGCCCGGGCCCTGATGGATTACCTGGAAAAACAGATGGCCCCGGAGGGCCTATAAGTCATAAGAGGGATATAAAAGCCTTCTTTCATATCGGACTTGTCGGCCCCTTATCGCGCTTATCGTTGTTCTGCGGTTGTCCCGTTCCGACTCCCGGCAGATTGTTTGACCCGGAACAGCCGGTATACCAAAACAAAAAAGAAAGGTGCGTAAAACACCACAAACAGGGTGGCAGCGGAGATGCCGCCCAGCACCCCGATGCTGATCGCATTCTGCGCCCCTGAGCCCGGACCGGAGGCAAAGGCAAGCGGCATGACACCCAGGATAAAGGTCAAGGATGTCATCAATATGGGGCGCAGTCGCTGTTTTGCCGCATGGAATGCGGCATCATAGGCGCTCATGCCGTCTTGAAAATTGTTTTTTGCAAATTCGACAATCAGGATCGCATTTTTTGCCGCCAGCCCGATGGTCATCAGCAGGCCTACCTGAAAATAGACGTCATTGGCCTGGGAACTGAGCCAGGTGCTCAAAAGCGCCCCAAATATGCCGAAAGGCACGATCAGGATAATGGCCAGCGGAATCGCCCAGCTCTCATAAAGTGCGGCCAGTGCCAGAAAGACCGCAATCACGGAGATGGCATAGAGCAAAGGGGCCTGACTGCCGGCCTGCCGCTCCTCGTAGGAAAGACCCGTCCATTCGATCCCGATGCCCTGGGGCAGGCTTTTGGCAAGCGCTGCGACCTCCTGCAGCGCTTGTCCGGAGCTGACGCCCCCGGCTGCCGACCCCTGGATTTCAAGTGAGGAAGAACCGTTAAACCGGTTCAATTGCGGAGATCCATGGGTCCAGGCCCCGGAGCCGAATTCGGCAAGCGGCACCATACCCCCGGATTGGTTTCGAACATACCAGCGGCCGATATCGTCAGGCATCATCCGGTAAGGGGCATCGGCCTGCACATAGACCCTTTTGACCCGGCCCTTTTCCAGAAAGTCGTTTACATATGTCCCGCCCAGGGCCGTGCTGAGTGTCTGATTGACAGCGGCAATCGGCACGCCCATGGCCCGTGCCTTTACAGCATCGATGCGCAGATTGTACTGCGGGGTGTCGCTCAACCCGTTATAGCGAACCTGTGTCAGAAGGGGGCTGCTGTTTGCCTTTCCCAGCATCTGGTTCATGGCATCGGACAGGGCCTCATTGCCGAGGCCCGCCCGGTCCACCAGCTGGAATTCAAACCCGCTGGCATTGCCCAGGGCGGATACCGGCGGCGGGACAATGGGGATGATAAACGCGTCGCGCACCCCGGAAAGCTGTTGCCGGGCCTTTTGCTGAATCCTGAAAACAGAGTTTTCCTCGCCCCTCTGCTCCCAGTCCTTGAGCGCGATAAACGCCGCGCCCACATTCTGGCCCCTGCCGGCAAAACTGAACCCGGCCGCGGCAAAAATCCCATCCACGGCACCGCCGACCTCGTCGAGATAGAAATCCTCGATTTTTTTAATTTTTTCAAGTGTCCGCTCCAATGTCGCGCTCGGCGGCCCGTCGAGCATCACAAACATCCGGCCCTGATCCTCGTCGGGCAGAAAAGATGTCGGAATCCGGAAGAACAGCATCCCGCTTGCCGCCGCCAGAACAATAAATACAAAAGGCAGCACAATGCGGCGTTTCATTAATGTATGTAAAAGCCGTGCATGGCCGTTTTGCACTTTCTCATACCCGCGGTTGAACAAACCAAACGGCCCGGTGCGTTTGCGGCGCCTCCCGGGCCTCAGGACCATGGCACAGAGCGACGGTGAAAGGCTCAGCGCAATAAACAGCGAAATGGCCATGGCTGCGGCCATGGTGATGGAAAACTGCCGGTAGATGGCCCCCGTGGCTCCCTGAAAAAAGCTCATGGGCAGAAAAACCGCCCAGAGTACGGTGGTCGTGCCCACAAGCGCGCCCGAAATCTCCCGCATGGAGACAAAGGCAGCCTGCCTGGATGTCAGGGTCTTATCTTCTTCCAGCCTGCGCTGGACGTTTTCCGTGACCACAATGGCGTCATCGACCAGCATGCCGATGGTCAGAACAAGTGCAAACAGCGTCAGCAGGTTGATGGAATAGCCGAGGGCCGATAAACAGGCAAATGTGCCCAGAAGCACCACCGGGATGGCCACCGCCGGGATGAAGGTGGCCCGCACGGTTTGAAGGAATATGAAAATCACCAGCACAACCATGCCGATGGCCAGGCCCAACGTTTTGACCACCTCGGTGATCGAGGCCCGGATAAAGGGGGAAATATCGACCGGATAGGCGGTTGCGATGCCTTCCGGGAAAATCGGCCGGAACTCTTCCACCCGGTCCTTGACGGCCTGTATGGTTTCCAGGGCATTGGCGCCGGGGGCCAGCTGGATGGCAATGCCGGCGGCGGGATTCCGTTTGTACCGGCCGATAATGCTGTAGCTTTCCGCGCCGATCTCGATGCGGGCCACATCACCGAGGGTGACCCTGGATCCATCCGGGGCCACCGTAAGCAGAATCTGCGCAAACTCTTCGGGCGTCTCCAGAAGGGACTGGGCGGTGATGGTCGCATTGATCTGCTGGCCCTCGACACTCGGTGCACCCCCGATCTCGCCGGTGGCCAGCTGCACGTTTTGCTCCTGTATAGCGCCGATCACATCCAGGGCCGTAATTTTGTAGTTGTACATGGCCGATGGATCGAGCCACACCCGCATGGCATGCTCCGGGCCAAAGGCATTGATCTCGCCGACCCCGTCGACCCGGCTCAGCGGTTCCACCAGATTGGAGGCAATGAAATCGGAAATATCGTTTCGGTCAAGCGTGCCGTCTTCCGCGTAAAACCCGACGATCAGCGCGTAACTGCTGCCGGATTTGCGAACAGAGACGCCCTGCTGCTGAACGATTGAAGGCAGGGAGGCCTGGGCCTGGGAGACTTTGTTCTGGGTCTGCACCTGGGCGATATCCGGATCCGTGCCCGGCTCAAAGGTCAGGGTAATGCTCGCCCGCCCGGCAGAGGAGCTGGTGGCCTGAATATAGCGCAGGTTGTCGATTCCTGTAAGATTCTGTTCAATCACCTGCGTGACGGTATTTTCGAGCGTTTCGGCCGAGGCGCCCGGATAGTTTGCCGAAACCACAATTTTCGGAGCGGCGATCGTCGGATACTGCTCCACGGGCAGCAGAAAAATGGAAAGCGCGCCCGCCCCCATGATGGCCAGTGCGATGACCCACGCAAAAATCGGCCGGTTGATGAAAAAGCGCGACAGCATTGCCTAAGACCTCTTTTTGCCCGAAAGGCCGGTTTTCCCGGCGCCCTCCGGATCCGGATTATGGCCCGGATCTTTTTTTTTTTCAAGCGGCATGGGCGCTACCGCCGTTCCCTGGCGCAGCTTCATTGTCCCCTCCACGATCACCCTGTCGCCGGCCTCAAGGCCTTCACGGATCACCCAGTTGTTCCTGTATGCAGCACCGGTTTTCACGCCGCGCTTTTCCGCCTGGTTGCTTTCGCCGATCACCCAGACGGAATTTGTGCCGTCTGGTTCGATGATCACGCTTTTCTGGGGGACAACAATGGCCTCCATGGCCCTGGCCAGCTCCAGGGAGGCCCGCACGAACATGCCCGGCAGCAGTGCGGTGTCCGGATTGGGAATCACCGATCGCAGGCGGATGGTGCCGGTCTGCGGGTCGACAAACAAATCAGCGGCATCGAGTGCACCGGCATGGGGATAGGGTTCTTCTGAACTGCCGTGCAGCAGAATCACGCGATATTCGGTTTCCGGCTTTCCCTTCATCCGGTCGGCCATGATGCGCTGCTGCACTTGCCGGGCTTCTGAGGCCGACTGCGACAGGTCCACATAGACCGGGTCCAGCTGCCGGATCGTGGCCAAAGCGCTCTGTTGACCGGCCGTGACCAGCGCGCCCTCGGTTACGCCGGACGGCCCGATATAGCCGCTGATCGGGGCGTAGACCTTTGTGTAGTCGAGATTGATTTTGGCGGTCCGCACTGCGGCTTCGGCCAGCGCGACGGCCGCCCTGGCCTGCTCCAAATCGGCCATGGCGTTGTCGTAGACCTGCTCGCTAATCGCTTTGGCGCCGATCAGGCGTTCGTAGCGGCCGGCCAGGGCGGCCGCGTTTTTCAGCTTTGCCCGGCCATCCTGCAGCCCGGCTTTGGCGCTCTGCAAGTCAGCCTCATAGCGGGCCGGATCGATCTGGTAGAGCTGCCGGCCTTTTTCCACAAAGCTGCCTTCCCTGAACAGCCGGGATTGGATGATACCGCCTACCTGAGGCCTGATTTCGGCTATGCGATAGGCTTTTACCCGGCCGGGCAGTTCATTGGACAGCGTGATCCGCTGGGGCTGCACTGTGATGTATCCCACCTCGGGCGGGCCTGGGGCGGCTTCTGATGAAGAACCGCCGCCTTTCTGGTCTTCGGGGTTCTGATCCGCACAAGCCAAAAGCAGGATGACGCATACCAGAATGAAAAACACGCTCAGATAAAATCTCATGTCAAAACCTTGTAACAATGGGTCTGCAGCCAAAAGTTCACCATCATGAACCGGTTTTTCGGCATCCCCCCGTATGCGATAGGGCAACCCCCGGCAGGTTGATAACGGTCCCCGGTTCCGGCAATTTCTGATGGGTTTCGTTTTCCAAACGTTTAGCTGTGATGTATACCATGAAATTTAGTTAACCGGACCGGAAAAATTCAGTGACCCGGGGCAAAAAATGCGGTTTTCCACTGGCCCGGTGCGGGGGGTATAAAATCCAGCCCCCGGCTTGACCGGTACTGCGGCGTCTGCTAAGGAAAAACCAACCTTTGCATAACACCAGGACATTATGGATCAGCACCCCTTTTTGAAAAATATCGCCATTGTCTTAAACCGGCCCAGATACCCGGAAAACATCGGGGCCGCGGCCCGGGCCATGTGCAACATGGGCCTGTGCCGCCTGATCGTGGTCAGCCCGGAAAACTTTGATACCGGCCGGATTCTCACCCTGGCCACCCATGCGGCCGCAGACGTGGCCAATGCCATAGAAGTCTGGGATGATCTGCAAGCCGCCCTCGGGGATTTCAGCTATGTGGCCGGCACCACCGCCCGGCTCGGGGGCCGGCGCCAGGCCCTTTCCTCCCCGGAAAAAACAGCCGCAAAACTGATTTCCGTAAGCGCCCAAAACAAGGCGGCTGTTTTGTTCGGCCCGGAGGACCGGGGCCTGACCAATGCCGAACTGCGGCTCTGCCACGGCCTGGTCCACATTCCCACTGCCCGGTTTTCCTCCATCAACCTGGCCCACTCGGTGACCATTCTCTGCTATGAATTGTTTAAGGCCGCCCTTGCTCCGCCAAAGACGTTTTCCCCGAAACTGGCCGACCGCAGGCAGCTCGATGCCATGTACGCCCAGTTAACCGAAACCCTGGTGCGCATCAACTATCTTCAGCCGGAAAACCCGGATCACTGGATGGACCGGTTCCGGCGGTTTTTCTCCCGCCTGCCCCTGCGCGCCGGGGAGGTCAGCCTGATCCGGGGTATCTGCCGGCAGATCAACTGGTATGCGGGCAAATGCTACAAAGACGGACAAAACGGCAAGCCCCCGGACCCGGCCCTTGGCCTTGACAATGCCGACGATGGCTAAACCCTGGCCTGTCGATTTGCAGCCCGGCCATCTGCATGAATTTCTTGACATCTTCCGGATTTCCCATAAAAATAGAACAAGAAACCAATTCTGCGTTTTCCCGATCCTTTAACCAGCCTGAATTATAAGGAGGTACTCTCATGGACAAAATTCTCCGCATCCAGATGGGGCCGGACCATCCCCCCAAAGCTGTAACAGAGCCCATCGGCGATTACGCCGGCTTTGGCGGCCGGGGCATGACATCGGCGGTGGTGGCCAAGGAGGTCCCGCCCCTGTGCCATCCCCTGGGCGCTGAAAACAAGCTGGTCATCGCTCCGGGGCTGCTCAGCGGAAGCGCTGCCGCCATGTCCGGCCGGATTTCCGTGGGCTGCAAAAGCCCGCTGACCGGCGGCATCAAGGAGGCCAACTCCGGCGGCCAGGCTGCCCAGGTGCTGGGCCGGCTCGGGTATGCGGCCATTGTCCTGGAGGGAAAACCCGCAGAGGACAAACTCTACAAGCTCGTGGTCAACAAGGACGGCGTGGAAATCCTGCCGGCAGATGACCTGAAAATGCTCGGCAATTATGATGCCGTGGAAAAACTCACCGCAGAGCACGGCGACAAGATCTGCTGTCTTTCCATCGGCCAGGCCGGAGAGATGAAGCTGGGGGCCGCCACAGTGGCGTGCACGGACATGGAACTGCGCCCCTCCCGGCATGCCGGCCGCGGCGGGGTCGGCGCGGTGATGGGCAGCAAGGGGATCAAGGCGATCGTGCTCGATGATTCAGGGCTGTCCATGCGTTCCCCCAAGGATCCCGACAAGTTCAAGGAAGCCAACAAGGCTTTTGTGGCCGGCTTAAAGCAGCATCCGGTCACGGGCCAGGGTCTGCCCGCTTACGGCACCAATGTGCTGACCAACGTGGTCAACGAGGCAGGGGGCTATCCCACCTATAATTTTAAAATCGGCCGGTTTGACAAGGCTGCGGCCATCAGCGGCGAAACCCAGGCGGAAACCGAAACCGCCCGGGGCGGCAAGGCCACCCACGGCTGTCACCGGGGATGCGTGATCCGCTGCTCCGGCACTTACATGGACAAGGACGGTCATTACCTCACAAAGCAGCCCGAGTATGAAACCGTGTGGGCCCACGGCGGCAACTGCGGCATTGACGACCTGGATTCCATTGCCATGCTCGACCGGCTTGATGACGATTTTGGACTCGACACCATCGAAATGGGCGCCACCATCGGCGTGGCCATGGACGCGGGCCTGGCGGAATTCGGAGATGCAGCCAAAGCCATCGAACTGGTCAGGGAAGTGGGCAAGGGAACGCCCCTGGGCCGGATCCTGGGCTCGGGCGCGGGCGTAACCGGCAAGGTCTTTGGCGTGGAACGGGTGCCTGTGGTCAAAAACCAGTCCATGCCCGCCTATGATCCCCGGGCCGTTCAGGGAATGGGTGTGACCTATGCCACCTCCACCATGGGCGCAGACCACACGGCCGGATATGCGGTGACCGCCAATATCCTGGGCGTGGGCGGCAGCGTGGACGCCCTGAAGCCCGAAGGCCAGATTGAGCTTTCGCGCAATCTCCAGATTGCCACAGCAGCCATTGATTCCACGGGCATGTGCCTGTTTATTGCGTTTGCCATCCTGGACCAGGAGGAAACCTTCCAGGCCCTGATTGACATGATCAACGCCTTTCACGGATTAAACTTCACAGGCGATGATGTCACGGAGATGGGCAAAAAAATCATGAAAATGGAGCGGGACTTTAACGAGCGCGCAGGCTTTGGTCCCAAAGACGACCGGCTGCCGGCTTACTTCCGCCAGGAAAAACTGGCGCCCCACAACATCACCTTCCAGGTCAGTGATGCGGACCTGGACACGGTATTTAACTTCTGATCCCGGCAAACATGCGAAAAGGACAAAAAAACGCGCCCCGGACGAAAAACCGCCTGTTTTCTCCGGGGCGTATTTGTTGAAAAAAGGATCAGATTGCGCTTATGACATCTGTTTTGGAGCCGTCCGTAGAAATGGTCATCACCGTGGCTGAATGCCGGCTTTCGCTCATGCGGCTTGTTTTCGGCTACGGCATTCGATTTGAGGTGCCGGCCGGCACACGGATCAGCGATTTTCTGCAGCAGGCCCTGTGCACGGATTCCAACTACATTCAAAATCGTATCCAGACCTTGTTTATGGACGGCCGGGCTGTGGACAGCCCGGAATCCGAAGAGATCCACAGTCCCTGCACCCTTGCGGTATCAGCGGCCATGCCCGGGGTATTCGGGGCCGCCTTC
>JAGTVF010000192.1 GCA_018224315.1 Desulfobacterales bacterium
CTTCGGCAATCCCTGAAACCGCGGCCACGTCCGCGAGCGTGGCAATCCCAAAACCCACACAACCCGTCACGTCTGCTGCATACTTGAGTCTGTCCACGTACTCGCCGATCTGGGTGAAATCCAGGCCGCCCGAGCCGGTCACCCCGGTCATGGAAACCATGTAGAGAAATCCCGATGCCCCGCCGGCAATCATTTCCATGCGGTCTTCGGGTGTGGTGGGGGCCACCAGGCGGATCAGGGAAAAGTCCCCGCCGCTCCAGGCGCCGGTGAGCTCGTCGGATTCCTCCGGGGGCAGGTCCACCACCAGGACCCCGTCTGCGCCCGCGGCAACGCTGTCTTTGTAAAACGCTTCGATGCCGTAGGCCATGACGGGGTTGTAATAGGAAAACAAAACAATGGGCACATTGGATGTATCCCGGATTTTTCGGGTCATCTCCAGGACCCGGCCCAGGTTCATGCCGGATTTCAGGGCCCGGGCCGATGAGCGCTGGATCACCGGCCCGTCTGCCGTGGGATCGGAAAACGGCACGCCCAGCTCCAGAATGTCCACCCCGTTTTCACACATGGCCGAAACAATGGAAAGCGAGATTTCCATGTCCGGATCACCGGCGGTCACAAAGCCCACCAGGGCCTTTTCCCCCTTGTCTTTCAAGCGCGCAAATGTTTCTTCAATCCGTGTCATACCCTATATCCTTTCAAAAAATCCCAAATCTCTGTTTCAGCCCACTGACCCCTGATCTTTGACTACTGATCTCTGACTACTGACCTCTGATCTCTGACCTCTGCCTTCCGTCATCCGCCCTCCGTCCCTGATGCATACTCCGCCACAATCCCCAGATCCTTATCCCCGCGTCCGGACAGATTGACCACAATAACCCGGTCAGACGGCGCGTTTGCGGCAATGTCCATGGCCGCGGCCAGTGCATGGGCGCTTTCCAGGGCCGGGATGATGCCCTCGGTGCGGCACAGCTCGTAGAAGGCGGCCATGGCCTGATCATCTGTGATGCTCACGTAATTGACCCGGCCCAGGTCCTTGAACATGGAATGCTCCGGGCCCACGCCCGGATAATCCAGGCCCGCGGAAATGGAGTGGGCTTCGCTGATCTGGCCGTATTGGTCCTGGAGCAGGTAGGACTTGGAGCCGTGGAGCACGCCCAGACTGCCCGCGCCCAGGGTGGCGGCATGTTTTCCGGACTCAATGCCCGTGCCCGCGGCTTCCGCGCCGGTCATGGCAATGGCCGGATCATTGATAAACGGGTAAAACAGGCCCATGGCATTGGAGCCGCCGCCCACACAGGCCACCAGGTGATCGGGCAGGCGTCCGATTTCATTTACGGCCTGGTCCCGGGTTTCCTCGCCGATGACCTTTTGAAAGTCGCGCACCATGGCCGGGTAAGGGTGGGGACCGGCAACAGAGCCGATCACGTAGAATGTGTCGCGCACCGCCGAGACCCAGTAGCGCATGGCCTCGTTCATGGCGTCCTTGAGGGTTCCGGTGCCCGATTCCACGGGCACGACTTGCGCACCCAGAAGCTCCATGCGGTTGACATTGGGGGCCTGGCGGCGGATGTCTTCTGTGCCCATGAAAATTTTGCATTCCATGCCGAAAAATGCGGCCGCAGTGGCCGTGGCCACCCCGTGCTGGCCGGCGCCGGTCTCGGCGATGACCTTGGTCTTGCCCATGTGCCGGGCCAAAAGCGCCTGGCCCAGGGTGTTGTTGATCTTGTGGGCCCCGGTGTGGACAAGGTCCTCGCGCTTTAGGTAAATGGCCCCGCCGCCGATTTTCCGGGTGAGCCGCTCGGCAAAATACAGGGGCGTGGGCCGGCCGGCAAAGTCTTTTAGCATGCCGTAAAGCTCTTTTTGAAAGCCCGGGTCGTTGACGTGTCTGCGGTAGGCTGCATTGAGTTCCAGCAGGGCCGGCATCAGGGTTTCGGCCACGTAGCGGCCCCCGTAGATGCCAAAGTGGCGCCTTTTATCCGGGTATCGGGTAAAGTCGGTGTTTTCCTGCATGTTTTGGCTGCTGCCGGTATCTGACATCAGAATATTCTCCTTGTGGGATTTTCCGGTTTGCAAAGGCGCACGGCATAGATAAAGTCGCGCACCTTTTTTGTATCTTTTCTGCCCGGGGCGGCTTCCACGCCCGAGCTGACATCCACTGCGTCCGGGGCGGCCCGGCCGATGGCTTCGGTGACGTTTTGCGGGTCCAGGCCGCCGGCAATAATGGTGGGATGATTTTGACCAAACGCCCGGGCCGCGGACCAGTCCCAGGTTTTTGCATTGCCCCCGGGAAGTTTGCCCGCAGCGCATTCTACTAAAAACGCCGGGGCGTTGTAGGCCCCGGCCGCGTCAATGCCGGGCACGCCGTTGACATAAAGGCACTTGACGGCAAACACATTATTTTCCCGCAGCCTTTGCACCAGTGCCGGTGACTCTTTTCCGTGGAGCTGGACCGCGGAAAGCCCGCAGGTGGAAGCATTTTGCATGATCGCGTCAAAGGACTCGTTGACAAACACGCCCACCCGGGCCACGTGGGGCGGGAGCACAGAGGCGATGCGTGCGGCCTGATCAACGGTGACATACCTGGGGCTTTTGGGGTAAAACACCAGGCCCACGGCATCAGCGCCCCAGGCCGTGCAGGCAAGGGCGTCTTCCACGGCCGTGATGCCGCAGATTTTGACCTGGATGCGATCGTGTTTGATTTCCGGGAAATAGCCGGTATACATGATCTGTTTGTCCCTGTGGGGTTATCCGCCAATCAGGCGGGTTAAAAATTTTTCCGGATCATGGGCCTTCACCAGGCTCTCGCCGATCAAAAACCGGGAGATGCCGGCTTTGAGATTTTGTTCGATATCTTTTCTGGATGCAATGCCGCTGGCGGCCACCGCGATCTGGCCGGGCCCGAGTTTGGCGGACAAGGACATGGCGGTTTCAATGTCGGTGTCAAACGAGGCCAGGTTGCGGTTGTTAATGCCGATGATGGCCCCACCGGCATCGATTGCCGCTGCCAGATCGGATTCGGTGTGCACCTCCACCAGGGCGTCCATGCCGAGCTGCGCGCACAGGCCGGAAAATTCCGAGAGCTGCTGTTTCGACAATATGCGCACGATCAGCAGCACCGCGTCCGCACCCCAGGCCGCAGCCTCATAGATCTGATAGTCGGATATCACGAAATCCTTTCGCAAAACCGGCAGGCTGCATGCGGCCCTGGCCGCTTTGAGATCTTCCGGGCCGCCCTTGAAAAACGCCCGGTCGGTTAACACCGAAAGCGCGGCCGCCCCGCCGTGTTCATAGCGCCTTGCCAGGACTGCGGGGTCCAGATCCGCGCAGATATCGCCTTTGGACGGCGAGGCCCGCTTGATCTCCGCGATAATGCGCACCTGGCCGGCGGGCCGGGCCAGGGCATCGTAAAAGGATCTGCGGCCGGGTGTTTTTGTCCGGGCCTGGTCTTTTAGCACAGACAAGGGGGTTTGCCTGCGGCAGGCAGCCACCTCGTCTTTTTTGTGGGCCACGATCCGGTCTAAAATATCTGCGGCCATTTACGCGTTCTCCCGGGTAAATTCAATCAGTGCATTGAGTTTATCCATGGCAGCGCCCGAGTCAATGGCGTTTTCAGCCAGGGTCAGGCCGCTTTCAACCGATTCGGCCCGCCCGGCGGCCACCAGGGCGGCTGCAGCGTTTAGCACCACAATGTCGCGGCGGGCACCTTTTTCCCCGGATAGAATGTTTTTGGTGATTTCCGCGTTATATTCCGGATCCCCCCCGGCGATTTCCTCTGGTGCGGCCGTGCGGCCGAAATAGGTTTCAGGGGAAATGTCATAGGTAATGATCTGCCCGTTGTTTAATTCGCAAACCCGGGTGGGGGCGCACACCGAGATTTCATCCAAACCGTCGTGCCCGTGGACCACAAGGGCCCGTTTTGTCCCCAGACGCTGCAGGGCCTTTGCAAACATTTCCGTTAGCTCCGGGGCAAATACCCCGAGAAGCTGGCGATTGGCCGCCGCCGGGTTGGTCAGGGGACCGAGCATGTTAAAGATGCTTCTCAGGCCCACCTGTTTTCTGGCGTTGGCCGCGTATTTCATGGCCCCGTGGAATTTCGGGGCAAACAAAAACCCGATGCCGATTTCGGCAATGGCTTCTTCCACGATTTCCGGGTCCACGTCCAGGTTCACACCCAGGGTCTCGAGCACGTCTGCGCTGCCGCACTGGCTGGAAATGGAGCGGTTGCCGTGCTTGGCCACCACCGCCCCGGCGCCTGCGGCCACAAACGCGGTGACCGTGGAGATGTTAAAGGTCCCGGAGGTGTCTCCCCCGGTGCCGCAGGTATCAATGACGTCCCGGGCCATGGTTTCGATGCGGATGGCCTTTTTGCGCATAGCCCGGGCCGCGCCGGCCAGCTCGGCATAGGTTTCGCCCTTGGTGGCCAGCGCGCCCATAAATGCGCCCACCTGTGCGTCTGTGGTGTTTCCGGAAAAGATTTCACCGAGCATGGCCGACATTTCCTCCTCGGTCAGATCCTTTCGCTGGTAAATCTTGTAGAGCAGATCTCGAAACATGGGAGTCCTCCGTTTATGAATCGTTTTGGCCGGTGGTGCACATCTTGAGAAAATTTCGCAGAATCCGTTTGCCCGTGGGCGTCATGATGGATTCCGGGTGAAACTGGATGCCTTCTGTGGGATGGGTTCGGTGGCGAAGGCCCATGATTTCTCCGTCTTCGGTTCGAGCGCTGATTTCCAGGCATTCGGGCAGGCTGTTTTCGTCCACGGCCAGGGAATGATAGCGCATGGCGGAAAAGGGCTTGCTGATGCGCGAAAATATGGTTTTTCCGTCCGCGGTCACATTGGAGACCTTGCCGTGCATCAGCGATTTTGCGTGAACAATTTTTCCGCCAAATGCCTGGGCAACCGCCTGGTGGCCCAGACATACCCCGAGTATGGGGATCTTTCCGGAATACCGGGTGATGGTTTCAACCGATAAGCCGGCTTTTTCCGGGCTTCCCGGACCCGGGGATACCACGATGCCCGAAACCCGGTTTGTGTCCGGATAAGCAATATCAAAGGCGTCGTTTCTGCGCACTTCCACTTCCGCGCCGAGCTGCCGCAGATACTGCACCAGGTTGTAGGTAAACGAGTCATAGTTGTCGATGACAAATATCATGTCCGCCCCTTATTGCAGTTGTTGTTGAACCAGTTCCAGGGCCCGGCCGATGGCCATGGCCTTGTTGACCGTTTCGGTGTATTCGGCCTCCGGGTCCGAGTCGGCCACAATGCCGGCTCCGGCCCGCACGGTCAGGCGGTTTTGGCTGATGGTGGCCGTGCGGATGGTAATGGCCAGGTCCATGTTGCCGTGAAAGGAAATATAGCCCACGGCCCCGCCGTAAGGCCCCCGGGGTTCGGATTCCAGCTCTGAGATAATCTCCATGGCGCGCACCTTGGGCGCTCCGCTCAAAGTGCCGGCCGGAAACGAGGCGGCCAGCAGATCCCAGGCGTCCACGCCTTCCATGAGATCGCAGGTGATGTTGGAGACCAGGTGCATCACGTGGGAGTAGCGCTCCACCACCATCAGGTCCGTGACCTGCACGGTGCCGGTCTCTGCCACCCGGCCCAGGTCGTTTCTGCCCAGATCCACCAGCATGAGGTGCTCGGCCCGCTCCTTTTCATCCTGGAGCATCTCGTCTGCCAGGGCCCGGTCCTCCTGTTCGGTTTTGCCCCTGGGCCGGGTGCCGGCAATGGGCCGGAGGGTGGCGATGTTGTTTTCCAGCCGCACCATGGTCTCAGGCGATGAGCCCACCAGCACGGTGTCATCCAAGTGCATGAAAAACATGTAAGGCGACGGGTTGATATAGCGCTGGGCCCGGTACAGGGCCGTGGCATCGTCAAAGGGCCGGTTGGCGCAAAAGGGCTGGGAGATCACCGCCTGGATGATCTCGCCGTCTTTAATCCGGGATTTGGCAATTTCCACGTTTTTTTTGTAAACCGACGCGTCATGGACCGGCTCCAGGGCAACAGGATCGGCAGCGTTTTGTCCGGCCGGACCCCGGGCGCTTTTTTCCAGGATGGTTTTTTGAAGGGCGTCAATGCGCTGCTGTGCGTTCCGGTAGGCGGCTTTTGCGTCTGCGTTATCATTTTTAAAACAGATGGCCACCATCATGAGCGTATTTTTGATGTTGTCAAAAATCAGCATCTCATCCGGGATCACAAAGTCGGCCAGGGGCTGGTCTTTTGGCAGCCGGTTTTCAATGGCCTCGAAAAAGCACACGGTTTCATAGGAAAAATAGCCCACCAGACCGCCCCAGAACCGGGGCAGTTCCGGGATGACCGCGGGGTTGTAGCGCCCCATGAGTCCGCGCAGAACCGGGAGGGGATCGTTGTTGTGTTCGATTTTTTCGGTTTGGCCGTTTTCTTCAATTTCCACGCGATGGGCATGCACCCGGACCCGGGTGCGCGCAGACGTGCTTAAAAAACTGTACCGGCCCCAACGCTCCCCGCCTTCCACGCTTTCGAGCAGAAAGGCCGGGGACTGGCCGGAATAGAGCTTTTTGATCACCGATACCGGGGTTTCCATGTCTGCTAAAATCTCCCGGCAGACGGGCACCACGTTGTGGCGGGAAAAATATTGTTCAAACGTGTCCTGGTCCGGAAACTGTCGCAGCCGCATGTGAGATGCTCCTTTTGAAAAAATGCCTGTTGTCGGTTCCGTGATGGGTGTAAACAAAAAAGGCCGCGGGATCGCCCCGCGGCCTTTTTGTATGCTGTTTTGAAAATAAAAAAGACCGGGGGCTTAAGGGGCCGCCTCGGTCTTTTTGCTTGCGCTATGGCTGATTTAAACCGGTTTGAAGGCAGACCCTGCTATGCTGGTCCGCCACCACCAGTTCTGGTTTGTTTTCATTGTTTGCAGATTCAATAAATTCATGGGGCTTTCCGGTTCAATCAACGACATTCGGGCCCGATGGCCGGTTTGTTCAAATTTGTATGTTTTACGAACCAATAAAAGCTTTTTCGCGGATTTGTCAAGCAAAAATTTGCCGTAGTTTTTCATTTGTGTTTAAAAACACATTTCGGTATGAATCCTTTAAATACAATTGTCAGGATAACAGGAACCCCAATGATCGCAGAAATTATTTCCACCGGAGACGAGGTGTTGACCGGCACGGTGGTGGACGCCAATGCCGCCTGGATCGCGGCCCGCCTGTATGAAACCGGCATTGTCGTGGGCCGCCACGTGTGCGTGGGCGATGACATGGACCGGCTGACAGACGTGTTTTTCGAAGCCGGGCAGCGGGCCGATATCGCCATTGTCACCGGCGGGCTGGGACCCACCCTCGATGATATCACCGCCAGTGCCGCCGCCCGGGCCGCGGGGGTGGAGCTGGAGGAAAATCAAGAGGCTTTGGCCTACATGACGGTGTTTTTCAAACGCTTTGGCCGGCCCCTGTCGGATTCGGACGCAAAGCAGTCCCTGCTGCCCCGGGGCGCTTCGCCCCTTCTGAATTCCGTGGGCACGGCCCCGGGCTTTACCCTAAAGATCGGCAGGTGCCGGTTTTTCTTTCTGCCCGGGGTGCCTTTTGAAATGCGGCAGATGATGGACGAACATGTAATTGTCAGCCTTGAGGCCGACGCGGCCAGAAACGGCACCGGCAGTTTTTACCGGGAAAAGCGGCTGTCTTTGTTCGGCCTGCCAGAGGCCCATGTCAACGAGCGGCTCGCGGACTTGACAGGGGTCATAGACAATGTAAAACTGGGCATGCTGGCCGAATTTCCGGTGATTCACGTCAAACTCGCCGCTTCAGGACACAATGAAAAGGCCCTGGAGGCCGCTGTCAGCGCTGCCGCAGACCGGGTGCGCCAGCGGGTGGGGGAATATGTGTTTTCTGAAACCGGCCAGACCATGGAAGAGGTAGTAGGCGATCTTTTGATCCGGCGCTCTGCCACCCTGGCCCTGGCCGAATCCTGCACAGGCGGCATGATCGCCAGCCGGATCACCAATGTGGCCGGAAGCTCCCGGTATTTTCTCTGTTCGGCCGTGACTTATTCCAATGAAGCCAAAATGCGCCTGCTCGGGGTTCCGGCAGATACCCTGGACGCCTTTGGCGCAGTTTCCGAACAAACCGCCCGGCAAATGGCCGAAGGGGCAAGGCGTCTGGCCGGTTCCGATTATGCGGTTTCGGTCAGCGGCATTGCCGGCCCGGGCGGGGGCACGCCGGAAAAGCCCGTGGGCACGGTTTGCATTGGTCTTTGTGGCCCGGCGCAAAGTTTTGCCAGGCAATACCAATTTCCGTTTGAAAACCGGATGGCCAACAAGCGCATATTTGCTGAAACCGCCTTAAACCTTTTGCGCAAAACACTGAACGCTTAACAAGGATGACATATGGGATGGCTAGGAAAAATGGTGGGCGGCACCATCGGCTTTGCACTGGGCGGGCCTTTGGGCGCCATCGGGGGTGCGGCCCTCGGGCATCTGATGGATGCAGACAACGGCCAGCAGCAGCGGGTGCTGCCCAATGAGGCGCAAATGTCGTCCCAGGGAAAGGCGCAGCTGACCTTTTTCGTGGCGGCGTTCTCCATGCTGGCAAAGCTGGCCCGGGTCGACGGGCAGGTCACCGACGAGGAAATGGCTTCCATCCGCAGGTTCATGGCCCGGGACCTGCATCTCAACGCCGAAAGCCGCCAGATGGCGGAGAAAATATTTTACACGGCCTTAAAAGCGC
>JAGTVF010000193.1 GCA_018224315.1 Desulfobacterales bacterium
CGCGATCTCACCCGTGACAGTGACGGCAACGCAAACGGCATCGGCCTGGCAGACGTGACCACCGAACGGCTGGTCAACCGCATGGACCGGGAAAAAACAGCAGTAAATGCGGTTACTGCCATATCACCGGAAAAAGCCGCTATTCCGGTCTATTTTGACACAGACCGGCAATGCATCCAGGTGTGCATGCATACCGCGGGCATTGAAAGCGGAACAGATGCGCGGATTGTGCGCATACGGGATACGGCCTCCCTGCAATACATGGAAATATCGCAATCCCTGAAGCCGGAGGCAGATAAAAATCCCGGACTCAAGCAAATCTTGCACTGGCGGCATTGGGGTTTTGATACAGCCGGAAACCTTTTCAACTATTATCCAGAGAGCTGAAAATGCCGGTTTTTAGCGTTTATACCGGGATGGGAGCCGTGCACGTGGCGGTGCGCACCGATCCGTTTTCCCTGAAGCGCATTTTTTTACCGGGCCGCCTGCAGGGGCCGGAGCAATATGGCGTCGCCGGAAAGATCGAGACCGCAATGGCTGATTTCGATTTCCAAAAATGCCGCCAGGCCGTGGCTGTGGCCCAGCTGATTCATGATTATTTCAAATTCTGCCGGTCCATTGCCACTCCCTGGCAATGGCTGGACATGCAGCGGCTGACGCCTTTGCAGCAGCAGGTGCTGCGCCTCACGGCTGAAATTCCCTGTGGACAGGTCCGGTCCTACCGTGATATTGCCGTGAAACTGAGAAAACCCGGGGCCGCCCGGTTTGTTGGCAACACCCTGGCAGCCAACCCATGGCCCCTGCTGATTGCCTGTCACCGAGTGGTGCGCAGCAATGGGGAAACAGGCGGATTTGGCGGCGGATCGCTGATGAAAAAGAAATTGCTGGCCCATGAAGCCGGAACCAAAGATCCGGAGCTTGCGCATTGATACGCAATATGATAACGATGCCAAAATGAAACAATACGTTATTGACCAACTACGGGAACAGGACACAGAGGCGCTGGAAAACCATTTAAGGCAGCAGTACGGACCGCCGGCTCTCGACCGGGTGTACTGGGTTGCCCTGGATCCGGAATTTCTCACACCGGTGCAGGCGGCCCACGAGGACTGCCATCCCCTTTTTTTCGCCCTGCAGGTCAAACCCGGCGTTTTTGCAGGCGAGTTTCTTGTGCGTACACACCAGCGGGTGCGGTGTGACTGCATGGATTACGCCACCAAAGCACAGCGAAACTGGTTGATGGATTTGATGGACAGCATTGTCCGGCAACTCGGTATCCCTGTTTAACCTCCACGGATCGGTAAATCTATACTGATCTGCAACGGATCTGCTTGATTATGCTCAAAATCATTCCCCTTGGCGGACTCGGCGAAATCGGCCTCAACATGATGGCCCTGGAATGCAAAGGCACCATCGTGGTCATTGATGCCGGCCTGATGTTTCCGGAAGACTATATGCTGGGGGTCGACTATGTGATCCCGGACATGGGATATCTGCTCCAGAACAAATACCGGGTCCGGGCCATTGTTTTGACCCATGCCCATGAAGATCATATCGGGGCCCTGCCGTATCTGCTCCGGGAAATCCAGGCGCCGGTCTATGGCACGGCATTTACCCTGGGCATGATCCGCCACAGGCTCGAGGAGCATGGCCTGCTGGCCTCAGCCGCCCTCCATGAGATCAGACCCGGAGAAACGCTTTTCCTTGCACCTTTTTCCTTTTCATTTATTCGGGTTCATCACAGTGTGCTCGACGGGGTGGGCATGGCCATTGACACCCCCTGCGGGCTGATCGTGCATACCGGGGATTTCAAGATCTCAGATTCCACCATTGCCGGGCTGGAAACCGACATGGAAGCCTTTGCCCGGGCCGGGGAAAAGGGGGTTTTGGCGCTTTTGTCCGATTCCACCAACGTGGAACGCGAAGGCCGGACCCCTTCGGATGCGCGGGTGCAGAAGAGCCTGGAAAATATTGTGTTAAACAGCCCGGGCCGGGTGATTGTTGCCCTGTTTGCCTCCAATGTGTCGCGCATCCAGCAGATCATCAATATTATCAAGACCGGCCGGCGAAAGATCCTGTTTAACGGCAGAAGCATCGAGTTGAGTGTCCGGATCGCCCGGGATCTGAATCTGCTGCAGGTTCCGGAGGACATGGAGATTTTCCTTGAGGATATCGATGCCTACCCGGAAGAAGAGGTCATCATTCTCACCACCGGAAGCCAGGGCGAGCCCATGTCCGCCCTGGCGCGAATGTCTGCCGGCATCCACAAACAGATCAAGGTCAAGCCCGGCGATACGGTGGTGCTGTCTTCCAAGTTTATCCCCGGAAATGAAAAAGCCATTGCCAAGATCATCAACAATCTGTTTCGCAAGGGCGCCAATGTGATCTATGAAAAGATCTCTGACATTCATGTTTCCGGGCATGCCTTTCGCGATGAACTCAAAATGATGATTGAAACCGTGCGCCCCAGGTATTTCATGCCCATTCACGGCGAATACCGGCACCTCTACCACCATGCCCAGCTGGCGGCTGAATGCGGCATTGCCCGGGATCATGTGCTGCTGGCCGAAGACGGCGACGTGGTGGTGTTTGAAGAAGACGGGGCCCGGATCAGTGGGCGGATCCCTACCAGCCGGGTGCTGGTGGACGGCAAGGGCATCGGAGATGTGGGCCGCCTGGTGTTAAAAGAAAGGCGACTGCTTTCTGAAGAGGGCATGGTGGCTGTAACCATGGCCATTGACGAGGACACCGGGTTTATCATTTACGGTCCGGAGATTGTTTCCAAGGGGTTTGTGTTTGAAACCGAAACCGGCCATATTATTGAAGATGCCAAGTGCGTGGTGCTCGAAATCGTCGATGATGCAGTGGACCTTCCCCATCCCGCAGATGTGATCCGCAGGCGTCTGCCCGGGGCTCTGCGGGAGTATTTCAGCTTTACCATCAAGCGCCGGCCGGTGATTCTGCCCTTTATCCTGGAGCTGTGATCCATGAAACCGCTTTTTGCAGCAAACCCGGGCCAGCGGACCCTTCAGAAGGAAATTCTGGGAATTTTGTGTTTTTTTCTCGTGATTTTTTCTCTTGTGAGCCTGATGTCCTATCACCCGTCTGATCCCGGCTTTAACCATGCCGCGGACTGGGGACGGGTCCACAATTTTTTCGGTGTGGCAGGAGCCTTTGCCGCCGGTCTGATGCTGGATCTTTTTGGCGTGGGGGCCTTCTGGATTCCGGTCTTTCTGCTCATGGCCTCGCTTCGTTTCTACACTCACGACTCCGCGCTGTCTCCCTGGCTTATGGCATCCGGGGCCATTCTGCTCATCGTGGGCACCGGCGCGCTTTCTTCCCTGTTTAAGGACAGCTACCTGATTTTCCAGACTCCCTATCCGGCCGGAGGCATTCTTGGCTATCCAATGATGGCCGTGTTTGAAAAATACGCCAATCGTTCCGGTGCCATGCTGATTTTCGCAGTCATGCTGGCCATCGGCTTTATTATGGCAACCGGGATATCCCTGGTGGCGGTTTCCAGAAACGCACTGCGCCTGACTGTCCTTCTATCAGCCGGTATCCGGAATCGGGTTCTGAAACTGCTTTCGGGCGCTGCGGGGCTATGCAAGGCCGTTGTGAACCGGCCGGGCAGGGCGGATCAGAAAAAAAAGCCGGCTGCTGCTGCACGAGCGTACAAGCCCGAAAAAGCCAGCAAACCGGAACAAATTCCCCCGCCGGCGGCTTCAGCGGCGCCAAAACCGGAAGAAAGGCCGGACACGGCTAAAACCGATGCAAAAGGGCCTGCATTGAAAAAGATCCCCGGCAAATCCGATGACATCAAGATCCAGGCCCCGGCGCCGCCGACCCTGGCGCCCCAGCCGGCATTCCGTCAGCAGGAGTTTGAATCCATGCAGCTAGAGCAGGGATTTCAGCTGCCGCCCCTGGATTTTCTCGAAGATGCGGAAAAAATCAAAGACGGGGTGGATCATGAGCACCTGCGGCAGCAGTCCGCCCTGCTGGAACAGAAACTCAAGGATTTCGGGGTCCAGGGAAACGTTACCGAGGTGCTGCCCGGACCTGTGATCACCCGCTATGAGTTTGCCCCTGCGCCGGGTGTGAAAATCAATAAGATCGTTAATCTCTCCGATGACCTGGCCCTGGCGCTAAAGGCGTTAAGTGTGCGCATCGTGGCCCCGATTCCGGGAAAAGCGGTGGTCGGCATCGAAGTGCCCAATAAGAAAAGAGAGCTTGTGGGCTTCAAGGACATTATTGGCTCTTCGGTGTATAAAAAATCCGGATCCAGGCTCACCATTGCCCTGGGCAAGGATATTGTGGGCTATCCGGTGGTGGCTGATCTGGAGGGCATGCCGCATCTTTTGATTGCCGGGGCCACGGGAACGGGTAAAAGTGTTGCCTTAAACACCATGATAGCCAGCATTTTGTTTAAGGCCACCCCGGAGGAGGTCAAATTGATCATGATCGATCCCAAGCGCATTGAGCTGTCGAATTATGACGGTATCCCCCATTTGATCGCCCCTGTGGTCACGGACATGAAAAAGGCCACCAATTCGCTTTTCTGGGCGGTACGGGAAATGGAGCGCCGCTACAAGCTGCTTTCGGAAAAAAAGGTCCGCAATATCAAGCAGTACAATGCCCGGATTGAAAAGGAAAAACCCGAAGAGGGCCAGCCGCCGCCGGAAAAGCTGCCTTATATTGTGGTGATTGTCGATGAGCTGGCCGACCTGATGATGGTTTCCTCCCGGGACGTGGAGGTCAGCCTCACCCGGCTGGCCCAAATGGCCAGGGCGGCGGGCATTCATTTGATTCTGGCCACCCAGCGGCCCTCGGTGGACGTGCTCACCGGCCTGATCAAGGCCAATTTTCCCACACGCCTGTCTTTTCAGGTGTCCTCCAAGATTGATTCGCGCACCATCATCGACATCAACGGGGCGGAAAGCCTTCTTGGAAACGGGGACATGCTTTTTCTGCCCCCGGGTACGGCCAAACTCCAGCGCATTCACGGAGCCTATGTGTCAGAAGACGAAGTCACCCGGGTGATTGAGTTTTTAAAATCCCAGAAGGCACCGGAGTATGATCACGAGGTCATTGAGGCCCCGGAGCCGGACAAAGAGCAAAACGGGGAACAGGATTATGATGAGCGCTATGACGAGGCCGTGGCCCTTGTGACAAAGACCGGACAGGCCTCGATTTCCATGGTGCAGCGCCATTTGCGCATCGGCTACAACCGGGCGGCGCGAATGATCGAGGTCATGGAAAAAGAAGGTGTTGTGGGGCCCTCCGACGGGGTCAAGCCCCGGGAAGTGCTGGTGCGAAACGATTATGATCACATGCCGTAAGCCGGCTGTTTTATTCACCGGCTGCAGGCGGTGACAGCTTTTCCATCAGGGACCACATTCGCTCAATGGGTGTGGCCAGCGGGCTGGCCAGGCTCTGGACCTCATAGTCCCCAATGGTCCCCCGGACCCTTGCCTGGAAAACCAGACGGCGGAACCAGTCAATGGTGTAGTGCTTGACCCAGTTGATCACCGGAATTTTGTTTAAAATGCCGTTGGTTTTGGTGGTGGTGACCAGAAGATCCATTTCCTGTGCAGGAAACGGCTTGTTTTTTTTCAGCCCGATAAAACCGGCCACATGCATGGGCATGGTGCCGCCCAAAAGCAGCAGATCTTCGATATCCAGCCGGCCGCCGCCGATGCGAAAGGTGCCGTAGGCATCGCTGATGGGGCTTTGGCTGGGCATCTGCAGATCCAGAACCTTAAACACCGAGGCCAGAACCGGAAATTGGTACAGCCGGCCCCGGTCAATCTTGATTTCCCCAAAACCTTCCATGGCTTCGGGGTCAAAGCCCGTACCCCGGAGTTCAATTTCGCCCCGCAGGCTGCCGGCAGGGGCATTGCGCCCGGCAACGCCAAAGGCGCCCACAAGGGTTTCCACGTCTATGTGGGCCGGCACGATCCGGGCCTCCCACTTCTTTGAGCCCGGCAGCACGGCCACGTCTTCAAACGAAATGGTGCCCCCGTATGCACTGATTCGCATTTCCGGGATATCCAGGCGCTTTTGGTTTCCGGAAAAAGTTGCAGACAGCCGGTCTGATTCAAACCGGCCCACGCTCACCCGGCTGAGTTCGGCAAAGCCTTCAAATTCAACTCCCTCTGTGTTGAGCCCGGAGAGATCAGCCCGGATGCTGCCGCCCGCACTGCCGGAAATCGATGACTTTTCCACCTCCAGGTGATGGATCACAGCCGTGATCCTGGCCGACGACGGGATTTTGCTTTTTTCGTCAAATGCCAGGTCCGCCTGCAGTTCGCATTGCCCGGCCAGATCAAATTCTTGTAAAATCCGGGCATACCGGTCAGGCAGGGCCTTTTGCAATGGCTCATTGACGGCAATGGTTTTGGA
>JAGTVF010000194.1 GCA_018224315.1 Desulfobacterales bacterium
AGCAGCGCGCATGCGCGCCGGGCAGCCGGGGTAAGTTCATCAGGATGGTTAAACTGGATATTGACAAAAAGGGGATGAAACCGGGCAAGCCCCCGGACGAGATTCGAAGTGATGCGCCGGGGCAGCATCCCGGGCATGCGGGTGTGAATCCGGAGGCATTCCACGTGGCGGATGCCGCGGATACGCGCCAGAATGGAAAAAAGCCGGTCATCTTCGAGCATCAGCGGATCGCCGCCCGAAAGGATCACTTCCTTTACCCCGGGTGTGCGGGCGATATAATCCACCCCCGCCTCTATGGTCTCCGGGCTGACCGGGTCCCGGCCGCCCACTTCGCGCTTGCGCATGCAATGCCGGCAGTATACGGCGCATTGGCCTGAAACCAGAAACAATACCCGATCCGGATACCGGTGGACAATGCCCGGCACCGGGGACTGCTTTTGCTCACACAGCGGGTCGGCATCGGCCAGCGATGCTTCTTCCAGCTCGGCCGGATCCGGCACCAGCTGCCGGAAAACCGCCCGGCTTCCGCCCGCGATAAGCCCGAGCGCATACGCATTGATGCGGGCGGGGTATTGCTCCATCACCCGGCTGACAAGCTGTTCATTGACATTGAGATGCGCGGCCAGGTCCCGGGCCTTGCAAAGGCTTTGGGAAACAATCTCCTGCCAGGACAAACCAGGGGATGCAAACGTCATTCAGCTAAGCCCCACCCCGTCAATCCGGGCTCCGCAGTCCGGGCATTGATTGTTTTCCACCCGGTTTTCCACCACTGCAAAACCTCTTCTGGAAATCGCCACAGCATTGCATTTCGGACAAAACGTATTCTCAAAGGCCTCTCCGGGAACATTTCCGGTATAGACATATTTCAGGCCCGCATCCATGCCGATCTGTCTTGCTTTTCGAAGGGTTTCCACGGGTGTGGACGGCCGGTCGGTCAACCGGTACGTGGGATGAAACCGGCTGATGTGCCAGGGGGTATGGGCCCCGAGCGCATCTGCGATAAACCCGGCCAGATCCTTTAACTCCGCATCTGAGTCATTTAACCCCGGAATCAGCAAAGTGGTGATCTCCAGAAACACACCGTTTTCCCGAAGTTTTTTCAGGGTTGTGAGCACATGTTTGAGCCGGGCTGAACAGTATTTTTTGTAAAACTCCTCTGTAAAAGCCTTTAAATCCACATTGGCCGCATCCAGATACGGACTGATCATATCCACGGCCTCGGGGGTCATGTAGCCGTTGGTAACAAACACGCTGGCAATGTTTTTTTCCCGTGCCTGCCGGGCCACTTCCAGGGCGAGTTCAAAAAAAACCGTGGGTTCCGTATAGGTATAAGCAATGGAGAGACTTCCCGTAAGCTCGGCCTCCTCCACAATCTGTTGGGGGCTTAAAGCCTTGCCCATGATCCGGCCCTGGTAATCGGTGGCCATGTGCGCGATATCGGCATTCTGACAGAATTTGCACCGGAAATTGCAGCCCACGGTGCCGATGGAGTAAGCCAGGCTGCCGGGATAAAAATGAAACAGGGGTTTTTTTTCTATCGGGTCCACGTGCCTGGCAATGATCCGGTCATAAACCAGGGTGACAAGGGTTCCCGCCTGATTTTCACGGACATTGCAGATGCCCCTGGCCCCGTCTTTGATGGTGCACCGGTGGTGACACAGATTGCACACCACCTTGTTGTCGCCTGCGTGCTCGTATAGCAGCGCTTCCATAATTTATCTTCCTCCTGAAACCGGCATAAAGTTTTTCTCTTATAAATTCTGGTAGCGCGGTTTGTAAATGTCAATTTTGGATTTTTTGATTGCCGCAGTCCCTGGACCAGCCGGCTACCTGTTCATTGGATGCGGCGATCTGATTGACCCTGCATCTCAATGTCAGGGGAGTGGCCTGGAACCTGGGAACCGGATCGGCCACAATGCCGGCAAAACCGCCAAGCGGGCTGTATTGAAGCATCCGCATGGATTCCAGTCGATTCAGCACGCCTGATACGGCAACCGGAAACTGCAGCACGGTGCGCCAGTGCACCGGCACCTGGCCCAGCATGGCGTAAAATGCACGGCGAACCTCGTTGATACTCAAAAACCGGGCCCGGGAATAAACCGAGTGCTTAAACAACCGTGCCATTCGACAACGCATCGCGTAACCGGAATACCGGTTTAAAATACCCACAAAAACGCGATCCCTGGCCACCCGGCAGGCTTCTTCCAGGGCACGCTCCGGATCGTCGCAAAACTCCAGGGTCAGAAATAAAATGGCATAATGAAAGGAATTGTCGGCAAACGGCAGGTCTTCGGCATACCCCTGATACAAATCCACCGGATTTCCGAGGCGCCGGCCGGCATAATCGAGCATGGCAGGCGAGGGGTCAATGCCGGTGAGTTCAATGCCCTTGTTTAAAAACGGCTCCAGGCTGGCGCCGGTTCCGCAGCCGATATCCAGAAGGCGCCGGACCGGCACAGGACGCAGCATCTCCATCATCACACGGGTTTCAAGTTCCAGGACCCGGCGATTTTTTTCCTTTGCCAGCCATTTTTCATAACGGGCCGCATCCTGATGGTCAAACACATAGCTCATGGGGCTCTTTTATGGAAAAATCGATAAAACCGCAAGACCATTTCACCCACCGGGCCGCGGCTACATCATGGCGTTGAACCGGATACCGACCCCATCGGCGCTGGTGCGGGCGATTTCCCCGGTACACTTGACATTTCGGGTGCTGTTGGGGTGGGCAAACGACAAAATTACCCTCTGGCCCCGGTCAAGCCGCTTGAGGTCTGATTCCAGAATTTCCACAAAAGCGCCGTCCTGGCTGACATTTTTCATGTTTCCGGCAAAAAGCCTGCCGTCTGCGGAAAACTGTACGGATTCGGCATGCGGCTGCCGCAGGAATCTGCGCCTGGCGGAATTTTTCCGTGACTTTAATTCCGCAGCCAAATCCCGCTGATGTTCCGGCGGCAGACTCAATACCAGCATCACCAGATCGGCTGCCAAAGGCGACAGCCGGTAATCTTTCTTCAGTTTTTCAAACTCGCCCATGGCCCTGCCCTTTCTCATATCATTAAACGCTTCTGATCTTTTCCACCTGCTTTTACTATTGTTATTCTTTTACCCGATTGCAACCGGCAAATCCAATATTTTTCCGTCCATGGCCCCGAAATAAACAAACAGACTTCAAAAACCAAGACCCCTCCCTTTAGGGTTGTCGAACCCTTTCAGACATACTGTCAGGGTTTTTCAACCCAGTCTTTATGCTTTCCAAAAGCGCTGATCCATGATGGC
>JAGTVF010000195.1 GCA_018224315.1 Desulfobacterales bacterium
CAGGCAGCATAACAGCCCGTGCCCCGGATTTGATCGTTTGTGGCCGGCGTGGCCCCGTCCAGGCTGAAGCTGAAATAATCCACATCCTCCGGGCTCACCTGATCCAGGATGTCATGAAACAGGTATCCGTTGGTATCAATGGTTACCGAGGCATAACCCATTTTCCGGGCGGCGGTGACAATTTGTGCCAGTTCGGGATGCAGGGTGGGCTCGCCGCCCAGAAGAATCAGGTTGGCGGCTTTACCGGGCTTTTGGAAAAATGAAAGCCACTTGCCGGCAGTGGCTGCCGGCAGTGTGCTATCTCCGTGCTGGGCCGGATTGATGTAGCAATGGGCGCACTTAAGATTGCAGCGGGTGGTGATATGGAAAAACACGTTTACCGCGTTTTTGGCAAAGGATACGGTCTGTTTCATTTTAAATGGTCTGCAAGCTCCTTTTTGGCCCGAAACAGCTCATCATTGGTGGCCCGCAGCCGGATGGACATGTACTCGGCAAAAATCCGGTACAACAGCAGCAGAAAATCAATGCGCTCGTCGTTGTCGTCTGAATCGGACAGCCGGCCCTTTGCCGAAGTATCCACGCACAAACAAAGCGTGTCGCCCACGGCATAAACCGAGGCGGATCGCACCAGGCTGTCGACAATGCGCATCTCCCCGAAGATCTCGCCCACCTCCCGGATGTGGCCGATTTCCACGCCCTGTTTTTCGATTTTCAGGGTTCCGGAAAGCAGGAAATAAAGCCAGGGATCGTTGTCCCCCTCCCGGATGATAAGCTCGCCGTCTTCGTACTGCCGGATCTTGCTCAACCGCAGCAGCTTGGCCAGATTCCGGGTCTCAAAGTCCTTTAACCCCGGAATGGCCATTAGCCGCTGAATGTTTTGCACATTGTCCTTGAGGTACTTGGATTCAATCATCTCCGCCAAACCCGGTTAACTTTCCATGCAATCCTTTGTCAGGGACCGGTCAAACAATACCGGATAACAACCGTCAAAGCAAGCCTTGCAAAAATGATTTTCCGGCTCCGCCACCCCGGTGGAGGCCAGAAGCCCTTCCAGGCTCAGGTAATGAAGGCTGTCCAGACACAGAAAATCGCGCAGTTCGGATACGGTCTTGCTCGCGGCGATCAATTCTCCCTTGGTGGAAAAATCAATGCCGTAATGGCAGGGATGAATGTGGGGCGGGCAGCTGATGCGCATGTGGACGCGTTTGACGCCCAGCTCCCGAAGGGACTTAACCCGGGTCCGGGCCGTGGTGCCCCGGATAATGGAGTCCTCGATGATGATAATGTCTTTTCCGGCCAGCAGTTCCTTGACCGGGTTTAACTTCATGCGCACCTCGAAATCCCGCATGCTCTGGCTGGGCTGGATAAAGGTGCGGCCCACGTAGTGGTTGCGGATCATGCCCAGGTCAAAGGGGATGCCCGATTGCTCGGCATATCCCAGGGCCGCGTAATTGCCCGAATCCGGAAATGGCATGACCAGATCAGCCTCCACGGGGGCTTCTTTGGCCAGCTGCCGGCCGTGGGCCTTGCGGGTGAGATAGACATTTTTGCCGTATATGGTGCTGTCGGGCCGGGCAAAATAAATGTATTCAAAAATGCAGAAAGTCCGGGAAGTTTGCTGATGGGGAAAAAGGCTGCGCACGCCGGTTTCATCAATGATCACGATCTCGCCGGGCTCAAGCTCGCGCACGAATTCCGCCTCCAGCAGATCCAGGGCGCAGGACTCCGAGGCCAGCACGTAACGGCCGTGCAGGCGGCCGAGACACAGGGGCCGGAACCCGTTGGGGTCCTTGATGCCCACCACCTCGCCCCGGCTTGTGAGCACCACAAAACAGTAGGCCCCCTGAAGCCGGGTCACGCTGTTGACCAGGGCCTGCTCAAAGCCGTGTTTGAGGTTTTTGACAAACAGGTGAAGGAACACTTCACTGTCCATGGTGGTCTGGAAAATCGAGCCGTCTTCTTCCAGTTCCTGCTTTAAGGTATGGGCGTTGACCAGGTTGCCGTTGTGGGCCACGCCGTAGGATTTGCCCCGGTGATTGACCACAAAGGGCTGGGCGTTTGTCAGCACGGAACCGCCGGTGGTGGAATACCGCACATGGCCGATGGCGCTGCACTCGCAGGCCAGCCGGTTCAAAATGGCGTCGTCAAACACGTCATGGACCAGGCCCATGCCCTTGTGAAAGTCGATATGCTCATCATGGACCACAGCGATGCCGGCGCTTTCCTGGCCCCGGTGCTGGAGGGCGTAGAGGCCGAAGTAGACCAGGCGGGCGGACTCAGGGTGCCGGTGAATGCCGAAAATGCCGCAGGCTTCACGGGGCCGGGCCCCGATGGGATCAGAAGGATTCATTTCATAACTTGCCTTTCAGTGATGATAATCCTGCAGCGCCGCCACGGACAAGGCTTTTTGGTTTAACGCGGAAATGCCCAGTCCCATGGCCCGGGCGCAGGCAATGGTGGTGGCATAGGGGATATTGAATTTCAGGGCGGCCCGGCGGATCATGTAGCCGTCGCGCCGGGTGCGGTCGCCGGTTCCGGTATTGATCACCAGCTGGATCTCGCGGTTCATGATGGCGTCAACCACGTGGGGCCGGCCGGCAGACACCTTGTTGATGGCTTCGGCGCGGATTGCGTTGTCTTTGAAAAACCGGCAGGTGCCCCGGGTGGCCAGAATCTGAAAACCAATATCGGCCAGCTGCCTGGCCACGGACAAAACAGCCTGTTTATCGCTGTCCTGAACACTGATAAACACCGCTCCATTCCCGGGCAGATGCTGGCCTGCGGCGATCTGGCTTTTGGCATAGGCCCGGCCGAAATCCGCATCAATACCCATGACCTCGCCCGTGGATTTCATTTCCGGGCCCAGAAGGGTATCGGCTTCCGGAAACCGGTCAAAGGGCAGCACCGCTTCCTTCACCGAAATATGGTCCGGGTGCACCTGTTTTGTGAAACCAAGATCTGCAAGGCTGCAGCCGGTCATCACCTTTGTGGCAATCCGGGCCAGGGGCACGCCCGTGGCCTTGCTCACAAAGGGGACGGTTCGCGACGCCCGGGGATTGACCTCCAGTACGTAGAGCTGGCCGTCTTTGATGGCGTACTGGACGTTCATCAGGCCGATGACATTTAATTCCTTTGCCATGGCGCAGGTGGCGGAAACAATCTGATCAATTTCCCCCGATTTCAGGGAATAAGGCGGCAGCACGCAGGCCGAATCCCCGGAATGGACGCCTGCGGCCTCGATGTGTTCCATGATTCCGCCGATCACCGTGATCTGACCGTCGGATACCGCATCCACATCCACTTCCACGGCGTCTTCGAGAAACTTGTCAATGAGCACCGGATACTCCGGGGAAGCCACGATGGCCAGGCGGGTATAGTTTTCCATTTCTTCGTCATCGTAGACGATTTTCATACCCCGGCCGCCGAGCACGTAAGACGGCCGCACGATCACGGGATAGCCGATGCGCGCGGCTTCGGCCATGGCCTCTTTTACGGACCGGGCCGTACCGTTGGGCGGCTGCATGAGCCCGAGCTTGTTTAACATGGCCTGGAAATGCTTGCGGTCTTCTGCCTGCTCGATGTTTGCCGGGCTGGTGCCGATAATCGGCACCCCGGCCTCCATTAAGGAAAGGGCCAGATTCAGGGGCGTCTGCCCGCCGAACTGCACGATCACCCCATCGGGCTTTTCGGTTTCCACGATATGGAGCACATCTTCATGGGTCAGGGGTTCGAAATAAAGCTTATCCGAAGTGTCATAGTCCGTGGACACGGTCTCGGGGTTGGAGTTGACCATGATGCTTTCAATGCCCAGCTCCTTTAGGGCAAAGGAGGCGTGCACGCAGCAGTAGTCAAACTCGATTCCCTGGCCGATGCGGTTGGGCCCGCCGCCCAGGATCATGATTTTTCTGCGCTCTGAAACCCGGGCTTCGTTTTCCTGCTCATAGGTGGAGTAATAATACGGGGTGGCGGCCTCAAATTCGGCCGCGCAGGTATCGACCAGCTTGTAGACCGGCCGCAGGCCCGCGGATTTGCGCATATCCCGGATTTTAGCCGCCCCCAGGCCGGTGAGATGACCGATCTGAAAATCGGAAAACCCGTATTTTTTGGCTTTCTCCAGTGTTTCCGAAGAAATCTGCGCCCCGGCCGCGGCCATCTGCTTTTCGGTTTCCGCAAGACGGGCAAACTGGTGCAGAAACCACGGGTCAATGCCGGTGAGCGCGTAAATGGTTTCCAGGGGCATGTCCGCAATCAGCGCCTGGTGCAGGTAAAACATCCGCCTGCTGGTGGGCCGGGCCAGCATCTGCTCGATTTCAGAAAGCGAGAGGGGGGGGTTCTGGGCATCTTCCTCGTCTTTTCCATCCGCTCCGAATCCGTGCCGGCCGATTTCAAGGGAGCGCAGGCCCTTTTGCACAGCCTCGGTAAATGTCCGGCCGATGGCCATGGTCTCGCCCACAGAGCGCATGGAGGTGGTCAGCTCGTCTGCTGCCTCAGGAAATTTTTCAAAGGTCCAGCGCGGGATTTTCACCACACAATAGTCCAGGGCCGGCTCAAAGGAGGCAACGGTTTTGCCGGTAATATCATTTGGAATTTCATCCAAAGTGTAGCCCACAGCCAGCTTGGCGGCAATCCTGGCAATGGGAAAGCCCGTGGCCTTGGAGGCCAGGGCCGATGAGCGCGACACCCGGGGATTCATCTCCACCACAATGAGCTCGCCGTCATCCGGGTTGACGGCAAACTGCACGTTGGAGCCGCCGGTGTCCACCCCGATTTCGCGCAAAATGGCAATGGAAGCGTCACGCATGACCTGATATTCCACATCTGTAAGGGTCTGGGCCGGGGCCACGGTGATGCTGTCTCCGGTATGAACGCCCATGGGATCGACGTTTTCAATGGAACAGACAATGACCACATTGTCGTTTTTATCGCGCATCACTTCAAGCTCGTATTCCTTCCAGCCCAGCATCGATTCCTCGATCATCACCTGATTGATCATGCTGGCATCCAGGCCGGCAGAAGCGATGTTTTCCAGATCATCCGGGTTGTAGGCCACCCCGCCGCCGGTGCCGCCCAGGGTAAAAGCAGGGCGGATAATCACGGGATAGCCGATGTCTGCGGCAAATCCCCGGGCGGCCTCCATGTCGGTGGCAATACCGCTTTTGGCAATCCGGAGATTGATCTTTTCCATGGCCCGGCAGAAC
>JAGTVF010000196.1 GCA_018224315.1 Desulfobacterales bacterium
GGGGATAAATAAATCCGGTTTCAAAAAAGAATGCCCACAATTGGTCCATATCCACCTGATGGCAGATATAGAGATGATTGTTCTGGCTCTGGTGCAGCAAAGACAGCAGGCGCATGTGATCATTGGGCGCCATGTCCAGAAAGGCAATACCGCATTAGCAGGGCCGGGGCAGGGCTTCAAACGCAATTCTGCGGTTGTCATGGATGTGCCGGAAATGCTAAGGACGTTGGTATGGACGATGCTGGCACTATCGGCCGTGGCGGGTTTGGACCGCATCTTTTTTCATCCGGCAAAGGCAATGCAATGCATATCGTAACCACCCATCAAAGTATGGATTTTGACGCGCTTGCATCGGTTGTGGCCGCAACCCTGATCTGGCCCGATGTCGTTGCGGTGATTCCCAAAGCAGTGAACCCCAATGTCAAGGCATTTCTGTCCATTCACAAGGACATGTTTGAAATGTATCGGGTCAATGATATTGACCTGTCGGAAGTTTCACGTTTGATTGTGGTGGATACCAATAAATGGTCCAGGCTCGACCGGATGGAAACCCTTAAAAACAAGCCAGGGCTTGAAGTATGGATGTGGGACCATCACAGTCCGGAAGACTGCGACCTGGAACCGGACTGGCAAATCCAGGATACTGCAGGGGCCAACATCACTTTGATGCTGCGCGCCATCCGGGAGCAGGGCATTGATATTTCCCCCATCCAGGCGACCCTTTTTTTAAGCGGTCTTTATGAGGATACCGGAAACCTGATTTTTTCCTCGGCTACGGCAGAGGACGCCTACACCGCGGGATATCTGCTGGAGCAAAACGCTGATCTCACCATTCTGCGAACTTTTCTGCAGCCGGCATACGGCGAAAAGCAAAAAGACATTCTTTTTGAAATGCTCAAAAATGCCAGGCGCCGGACAATCAACAATTACAGCGTGAGTATCAATACCGCCAAAATTTCCGGTCATGTGAACAATCTTTCCCTGGTCGTGCACATGTACCGCGAAATCGTCAATGTGGATGCGGCATTCGGCATATTTGCCCAGCCGGAAAACGAAAAATGCATTGTCATCGGCCGATCCGTGGCGGCGGAAATCAATATCGGCTCCATCATGCGCTCCATGGGCGGCGGCGGTCATCCCGGGGCGGGATCGGCAATGCTCAAATCGGTCAATCCGGTTTCCCTTAAGGAATGGCTCGTGGAACTGCTCAAGGGCAACCAGGAAAGTTCCATCCAGATATACGATATCATGTCGTATCCGGTCTTCCAGGTCCCCCCGGATCTGCCAATGAAGGAAGTGGCCGGGATTCTTGAGGAAAAGGGATGCACTGGACTGCCGGTAAGTGAGGAGGGAAAGCTTGTGGGAATTATCTCCAAACGGGATTTTAAAAAATTGAAAAAGCCTTCCCAGTACGCAGCACCGGTGAAGGCTTTTATGAGCACAAAAAACATCACCATCTCCCCGGACCAGAGCCCCATGCATGCAGCCCGCCTTATGGTCAAACATGACATCGGAAGGCTGCCGGTTATTCAGGACGGACAGATCATCGGCATTATCTCCCGTTCTGATGCCATGCGTTATTTCTATGATGTGCTGCCGGAGTAATGCGGAAAATGGTTTTTATGACTGCATCTAAATCATTTCCAGGACTTTATTGATTAGTTTTTCAACACCTTCAGCCACTTTTGAAATGCTGGGTCCAATCATGTAGGCAGGCGTGGTGACCAGTTTGTTTTCGGAATCCACCAGGATTTCTGTCACACCGCAGACAGTGTGCCGCCCGCCCATGGATTCAATGGCCTCTGCCGTGCCCAGATCATTGCCAATGGTCACCTGGGGATTTCGGTCTTCTAAAACCTTGGCCAGAACCGCCGGTGAAATGCAAATGGCACCGATGGGCTTTCCGGCATCGGCCATTTCAGCAATAATCCGGCGCACCTCGGGATGCACTTCCGCCTCATTTCCCTTAATGGCAAAATCGCTTAAGTTTTTGGCGGCGCCAAACCCGCCGGGCATGATCAGGGCGTCTAAGTCTGCGGTCCGCACCCGCTTGACATCCATGATTTCACCCCGGGCAATGCGCGCTGATTCAACCAGCACATTTCGTTTTTCCTCCGAGGTCTGGCCCGTGAGATGGTTTACCACGTGGTGCTGGTCCATATCCGGTGCCATGCATATTGCAGCAGCACCGTTGCGGTCCAGGGTCAGAAGGGTGATCACTGATTCATGGATTTCGGTTCCGTCATAAACACCGCATCCTGACAATAGCACACCGACATTTTTCATGTCCGACTCCTTGTGGATTGTATGCGATAACGCGTGTTATACCGGTTCCCACGCTGGAACAATGCCATTGGATCGGCAGAACGGTTTTTGCCGAGGTCCTGTTTATCTACCAGTGAATCCTGTTTGGGTCAAGATATCATGGTTTTTTGTCAAACACCAAACTCATGACGACCTATGGCTGGATTTGTTTGAGAATCCGGCCGTCACCGTCAAGCATGAAAATCATAAAACCATGTTTGCGCGCGTCTTCGGCCAGTTCTTCGGCCAGCACCGCCTGGACTTCGTATTTTTTGCCGGGTGTCCGGGGCAGGTTGATTAAACAGGACATGGCGGCTTCTTTCTCATGAAACGCCGGAATATAGGATATTTCTGCGGTTTCATCATAAAACCCCATGAATTTTTCATCCTTGTCCGGATTCTCCACAGCCACGTACACCCAGGATTCCTTCGGGTCTGTTTCGCTCATTGATTTATCCTTCTGCTGCTTTTTCTGTGTCCATCATTGCCGGTTGAAGCGGATCTGCCAGGGCGCAGACTGCCTACAATTTTATATACCCGTTGGTAAAAGTCAATCTTCTTTCATTTTAGAAGGGTTTATGGCGTTATCCGGCCAGGACAGAAGTTCCCCTTCGAACTTGAACAACCCCGGATTTGTGTCTAAAAAGAAATTCGAGGTTTTTTCGGCATCGAGACGGTCATGTATTCCGTGAGCCGGCAAAGCACAAGCCCGCACTTGCATTACGGCCTTATGAGCGCTATATTATCGTGGTGGGCGCAGCGGAAAAAGCCCAAAGTGCTTTGTTTGAAAGCAACCCAATGATGTATAAACGCATCTGCAAGTCCGTTCCCACGGATCAGGGGATAAATCAATGAAAGATCCGAAAGCATACGTTGAATCCACTGTTACAATAGAAACCCGGACCCGTGAAGCCCTGGGGATATGTCTTGGCGCCTCAACGGTTTCCGTGGCCCATGTCAGGCAGCGGAATCCTGAAGATCCGGCTGGAGCACCCGAGGTGCTTTCAGCACAAACCCACCCCCATGGCGGTGATCCGAGAAAAACCCTGCAGGCTGTTGTCCGGGACAGTCAACTGGATCATATTGACCGGATTGTGGCAACAGGCAGGCGCTTTCGGGAGTTTGTCAACCTGACCACCATTTCCGAGCCTGAGGC
The DNA here is from genome assembly GCA_018224315.1 of Desulfobacterales bacterium. GTDB lineage: Bacteria > Desulfobacterota > Desulfobacteria > Desulfobacterales > Desulfosalsimonadaceae > Desulfosalsimonas. Next base: position 3,461 of record JAGTVF010000196.1, read on the forward strand.
CGTGGAATACGCTTACCGGCATGTGCGGCCAAAGGGCGTTCTTTGTCCGGCCATTGTCTCGGCCGGCGGCGAGACTTTCATGGTTTACGTTCTGGATGACAAGGGCCGGATCAGCAACGTGATTACCGGCAATAAATGCGCTTCGGGTACCGGCGAGTTTTTCATGCAGCAACTGCAGCGCATGGGGGTCTCCCTTGATGAAGCCGCCAGATGGTCGGTCACGGAAACGCCCTATCAGGTATCGGGCAGATGTTCGGTTTTCTGCAAATCCGACTGCACCCATGCCATTAACAAGGGAATCCCCAAATCCCGGGTCACCGCGGGCCTGTGCCGGATGATGGCCAACAAGATCCTGGAACTGCTCAAGCATGTGGACAAAAAAAACATCATGATCACCGGCGGATCGGCCAGAAACCAGATGATGATCGGGTATCTGAGCCAGGCTGTCTCCGGGCTGATCGTGCCGGATCAGGCCCCGTATTTCGAGGCCCTTGGCGCAGCCCTGTGGGCACTGGAAAACCCCGCGGCCCCAAAACCGGCTGAGGATCATCTGTTTGTTCAGGGAGCGCGGTCCTTTGATACCCTTCCAAGGCTCACGGATTTTGCCGGCCAGGTGACATTCAAGACCATGGCGCAGGAAATCGTACAGGCCGGGGATGAGTGCATCCTGGGCTTAGATGTGGGCTCTACGACCACCAAGGCCGTGCTTGTGCGAAGAAGCGACAAGGCCATGCCGGCCTCTGTTTATCTTTATACCAACGGTGATCCCGTGGGCGCCTCCCGGGCCTGTTACCGGCAATTGCTGGACCAGGTCAGTGAATACGTGGATCCGTCAACCATTTCCATCACCGGCCTCGGGGTCTGCGGTTCCGGGCGCCAGATTGCCGGTCTGCACGCTTTGACCGACGGGGTGATCAATGAGATCGTGGCCCATGCCGCAGCAGCCGTGCATTTTGATCCGGAGGTGGACACCCTTTTTGAAATCGGCGGCCAGGATGCCAAGTATACCTACATCACAAGCGGTGTGCCCTCGGACTATGCCATGAACGAGGCCTGCTCTGCAGGCACCGGCTCTTTTCTGGCCGAATCGGCCCGGGAAACCCTTGGCGTGGCGGTGGAGCAGATCGCCGAAGTGGCCCTGACCGCAACAAATCCGCCGAATTTCAATGATCAGTGCGCCGCCTTTATCTCATCGGATATCAAGACCGCGGTGCACGAAGGCGTTGCCCACGAAGATATCGTGGCCGGGCTGGTCTATTCCATCTGCATGAACTACACCAACCGGGTCAAGGGCAACCGGCCGGTGGGGCGCAAGGTGTTTATGCAGGGCGGGGTCTGCTACAACCGGGCCGTGCCCCTGGCCATGGCAGCCCTGTCGTCCAAGCCCATCATCGTGCCCCCGGAGCCGGGACTGATGGGGGCCTTCGGCGTTGCATTGGAGATTGAAAAACGCATTGACATGGGCCTGATGCAGTCCGAGACCTTTGATCTGCAAACCCTGGCCGACCGGGAGGTGGTGTACCGCAAATCCTTTACCTGCAAGGGCGGAAAGGAAAAATGCGACAGAAGATGCGAGATCTCGGTCATTGAACTGGAAGGCCGGCGCTATCCATTCGGCGGGGCCTGCAACCGCTACTACAACCTGCGCTACAATCTCGAATACGACATCGCGTCCCTGGATCTGGTCAAAAAAAGAGAGCGCCTGGTATTTGAAAAGTATGCCGCCGCTGCTGACGCAGTTGTCGGTCAGCGCGGCCGTGTGGGCATCAACAAAAGCTTTCTGACCAATACATTTTACCCCCTGTATTCCACCTTTTTTGCATCCATTGGGTTTGCGCCGGTTCTGGCCCCCGAGGCACCGGCAGATGGGTGCGATCTTCGCAATGCCGCATTCTGTTATCCGGCTGAACTGGCCCACGGATTTTTCCACCGGCTGATTAGCGATGAAAACCCACCGGATTATCTGTTTCTGCCCCATGTCAAATCCATTTACGTGCCAAACGGAGATCCCAATTCCCAGCTCTGCCCGTTTGTGCAAAGCGAACCCTACTATTTGAAAACCACATTCCGAAAGCCGCTCACAGAACTGGAGAAGCGCGGTACCCGGGTTTTAACCCCTTTTATTGAGATGGGAAAGGGCATGGATGCCGCTGAAACACCGCTGGTGGAAACAGCCGTGAGCATGGGCGTGGATCGGGCCACTGCCCGGGCGGCGTTTGAAAAAGCCGTCAAACAGCAGCAGGCCTGCTTTGATGAGATGCAGCAAATGGGGGCACAAGCCCTTGAGCAGATTGAAAAGGATTCGGGAAAAATCGGCGTTGTCATTTTTGCCCGGCCCTATAACGGGTTTGTGGAAGAGGCCCACATGGGTATTCCCCACAAGCTCGCCTCCCGGGGGGTAGTGGTGATTCCCATGGATTTTCTGCCGGTTGAAGCCCAACAGGCCAAGCATCACATGTACTGGGGCATGGGCCAGCTGATTTTAAAGGCGGCCCGGTTTGTAAAAAAACATCCCCAGTTGTTCGGCACTTACATCACCAATTTTTCCTGCGGTCCGGATTCCTTTGTGGTGGGCTATTTCCGGGATATCATGGGCCGGAAACCTTCGTTGACCCTGGAACTGGACAGTCACACCGCAGATGCGGGCATTGAAACACGCATCGAGGCGTTTCTCGATATCGTGGCCGAATACCGGCAGCTGCTCTTGTCCCGGGCCCCGGAACAGGAGCAGGCCCCCTTTTTGCCCGCACAAACTTTTGTTGAAAACGGCACACCCATGGTCCGGGACTCATCGGGCCGGGTATTGCCGCTGACCGATTCCCGCGTGACCTTTCTGGTGCCGTCCATGGGGCGGCTGGGCACGGAGCTGGTTTCCGGGGTGTTTGAGGCTTCCGGGTTTCACGTGGCCCCGCATCCGCCGGCAGACGAAAATGTGCTCAAGCTGGGCCGGGCCCATACCACCTGCAAGGAATGCCTGCCTTTGATTCTGACCACCGGGACCCTGCTCAACTACGCCTATAATATCAAGGCCGAAGATGAAATCCTGGTCTATTTCATGGCTTCGGCTTCCGGGCCGTGCCGGTTCGGCCAGTATTCGGTGTTTATGGAAGATCTTGTCCGGCGCCTGGAAATCCCGGACGTGGCGATTTTCTCCCTGACCTCGGACAATTCCTATTTTGGCCTGGAGCAGCACTTAAATTATTACAAGGCCTGGTGGGCCCTGGTGATCTCGGATCTGATGGAGGATATTCGCTCCATGCTTTTGGCCAATGCCAAAGACGTGGACCATGCCCTTGAGATATTTGAAAATCAATGGCAGGCCATTGTAAAACAGATGAAGCATGGCAATTTCAAACAAATCATGACGGAACTGGAAAAAAGCGTGGATGCGCTCTCCGGCCTGCCCATGCAAAAAAATCCCGCTGATGTGCCGGTGATTTTGGTCACAGGCGAGATTTTTGTCCGGCGCGACGGGCTGTCGCGCCAGTACATTACCGAGCGCCTGGCCCAGAAGGGTTTTGCCGTTGTCTGCTCGCCGGTTTCGGAATGGATCCGGTATTCCGATTATTGCGTGCAGGCCGACCCGGACAACTGGCAGCAGCTTTCACTGGGGCAGAAACTGCGGTTTAAAATCCGCCAGGTATTTATGAACCGCTATGAAAAACGAATTTTCGGTATCTTGTCCCAAACCGGCCTGGTGCACAACCCCTGGACTGACGTTCGCACGGTCATTGAAAACGCAAGCCCCTATGTTTCGCCCAATCTTGGCGGAGAAGCCATCTTAACCGTCGGAAGCGCCCTGACCGAGGTGGCCTCAGAGGCATGCGGCGTTATTGCCATCGGCCCGTTTGGCTGCATGCCCAACCGGATTTCCGAGTCGATTTTAAGCGAGGTCATGACCCCGTCAGACAAGCTGGCCATCCCGCACCGGGAAAAATACCTGGAAACCGTGCTCGACGGCATGGATTCGCTTCCGTTTCTGGCTGTTGAAAGCGACGGTTCCCCGTTTCCCCAGCTCATCGAGGCCAAGCTGGAGGCCTTCTGCCTCCGGGCCCGGCGCCTGCATGAACGGATGCGGGCCCTGAACTGATCCGGCAATACTAACGGGCTGACCGCAGCTACTTTGCCGCTTTGCCCACCGGCAGCAGATATAAGGGCCGGATCTCGTGTTTGGCATTTAGAATGCGTTGAATGTTTTCATTGTCAAACGCACCCACCGGCACTGATACCAGATCCAGGCTTACGGCCTGCAGACACAGGTTCTGGGCTGCATGACCGGCTTCCATAAACGCGTATTGCACCCCCCGTTTTCCGTATTTACCGGTGACACGCTCCAATACAGCGGAAAAAACAAATACCGCCGGTGCCCGGGACACGGCCGGCTGATTCAGCGCAGCCCGGTGAAGCGCTTTTCGGCTGTCTCCTTCTACGGTCTGGACCAGTTCATGGGTTTCAGGGGTATAGCGGTAGATTCCAGGGGAAAGATCCGCCACATTGCCCGCGGCCACAAACACTTCCAGGGGGTATAGGGCCCCGGCAGAGGGTGCGGTCCGAAATCCCCGGGAATCTGTCACTCCCTGAGCGGCCCACAGCATCTGGGATATTTGCTCCAGGGACAGGGCCTTATCAGCGTAATTCCGAACCGATCTTCTGCCGGCAAGGGTTTTTTCAAGGGATTTATCCCCGTCTGTGGCAGGGTTGGGCAGTTGGATAATTTTTTCAGCGCCCTCTGTCATGACACCTCCTTTCACCGGAACTGCAACCATCCCTGTTGCCGCCATGAGCAAAATCAGGGCAGCCGGCCAGAAACGCGCAACAAGCATGAGCTTTCTCCTTTCATTGATATGGGTTATGATAAAGCATAAACCCTGCCCGGGCCCGGATCAAGTTATTGTCTATCTGAAATGTTGGCTGTTTTTTTTGCCTGCAGCGCGTTTTATGAATTGTATTCAGATTGTTGTACAATGGCAGAAAAACTAGAGCATGTACAATCTGCTTGACAAATTTGTGCAAATCAAGCAGAAAAGGGTGCTGTATTTTCTGCCGGAAGGTTATCGCTGTTTACAGCAAAGGAAAAGCATATGAAACCGGGGGTTTATCTTCTTGGATCAGACAAAAAGCCGCTGTTTGAAGCCATTGATCCCGACGGGCTGGCCCGTACGCATCCGGCCTGGGAAAAGGATGTAAAGGGCCTGTCTCCCTGGAGCAGAACCGAAATTGCATCGAATCATAAGAGCGGCTTTGCTGCCTGGCATTCAGGCGGATCCCGGCTCCAAAGCAGGGTTTTGATCTGCGGCAGA
>JAGTVF010000197.1 GCA_018224315.1 Desulfobacterales bacterium
GCCTTTGCCAGCTCCGCTGCCAATGCCGGCGCATTGCGGCTGCGGCTGGCAGATACCGTTGGCATCAGCCGGCCCCTTGAGGTTCAACGCCTAATCCATATGCTCAGGGACGTGACACCGGGCTTTTGCCTTGAATTTCATGCCCACAATGATCTGGGCATGGCCACGGCCAATGCGGTCACCGCCGCTGAAGCCGGTGCGGATGCGGTCAGCGTCACCGTAAACGGCCTGGGCGAGCGCGCCGGAAACGCACCCCTGGAGGAAGTGGCCGCAGCCCTGCACATGGCCGAAAACATGGCTTGCAGCATACAAATCGCGGATCTGGCAAACCTGTGCGCCCATTTGGCCGAATTGAGCGCACGGCCCGTACCCGCGCAAAAGCCGGTGACCGGTTCTGCCGTGTTTACCCACGAATCCGGGATCCATTGTGCGGGCCTGCTCAAAAACCCGCTTTCCTACCAGCCTTTTTCCCCGCAGGAGGTGGGACGCGGAGACTGGCAGATGGTCATTGGTTCGCATTCCGGAGTTTCCGCGCTGCGCGCCGCGCTTGCAAAACACGGAATCGAAATGGATTCCGGGCTGACGGCCGAATTTGCCGCCCGGGTTCGCGATCTGGCGAAAAAAAACAGCACCCCCCTGGTTGACAGGGACCTGTGCCGGTTTTATTTACAGTTTCTGCAGTCCCGCAAAAAGGACGGACAAGACCGGAGCGGAGAACATGGACATGAAAAAACTCTGCATCATAAAACTGGGCACCACGTATGCGGACATGAGATCTCGGTTCGGTGATTTCGAGCACTGGACCCGAGAGGGTCTGGACGCGCCCGGGGCGTTTATCCGCATTGTTGATGCGGGAAACGGCGGCGGGCTTCCGGCGCCGGAAAAATGCGCTGGTGCTGTGCTCACCGGTTCGCACGCCATGGCCACAGATGAGGCGGAGTGGAGCGTGGGCACGGAAAACTGGCTAAAGGAGCTGCTGCATGTCGGGGTCCCGGTTTTGGGCATCTGCTACGGCCACCACCTGCTGGCCCGGGCTGCGGGCGGCAAGGCCGGTTATCATCCGCAGGGCAGGGAAGTGGGCACGGTGGAAGTCCGGGTTTTTCCCGGTGCAGCCGAATCAGATCCGCTTTTTGCCGGTGTTCCCCAGCGTTTTTTCGCCCATGCCACCCATTCCCAGACCGTGCTCAAGCTTCCGCCAGGGGCCGTGCATCTGGCCCAAAGCGATCACGATCCCTATCACGCATTCCGCATCGGCAGACGTGCCTGGGGCGTGCAGTTTCACCCGGAATTTTCCGCTGATATCATGCGGGCCTATATCCAAAAACAGGCCCAGGAACTTGTGCAGGAAGGCCAAAACCCGGACCGGCTCGTGCAGACCGTGGCCCCGACCCCGGAGGCCGCAGCCATTCTTTCGGCCTTTGCCCGCATCTGTTGATTCGGGGGCATCTACGGCAGGGGCCATTGACGAATTTTGATTCTCAGCCCTTGCTAAAAAAGATCCGAATGTGTGCCGGTCCGTTCAAAAATGATTTGTTCTTTTTCTCTTTTATAAATCAGCAGCCAGTCGGATTCGATATGGCACTCGCGCCGGTCCCGCCAGTTTCCAATGAGTTTGTGATCCTGATGAATCGAATCGGGATTCTTTTCCGCGACAAGCCTTTGGATGATGATTTTGATTTTTTCAAGATTTTTACCGCGCTTTTTCATTCGTTTGATGTCTTTTTCAAACTGGCGGGTATAGACCGGCGTTAGCATTACATCCCTAGTTTCTTCAACATATCATCGGTGTCCTTGCAAACGACCAGGTCACGGCCGGCATCGGTATTTTCAAAAGCAGCAATCGTGGTTGCATTGGGAATGGCAACGTCGAAGGGCAGGCCGTTTCTTAACTCCACCTGTTTATAAAACAGGGTGATCGCCTGCGTTGTGGTCAGTCCTAGCCTGCGAAATACCTTTTCCGCCTGTTCCTTTATTTCCGGCTCTATTCTTGCGCGCACGGTTTCTGTCTTGCTCATCGTTTTTCACCTCTGTTTTTTTTATAAAATGTAGCGCAATTGGGGTGCATTGTCAACACCGCAACGCAAGAATTCAACCATCATCACCGGTTTTGCGGGCTTTTTCCAGCAAAACTCCCACTCGTTGAACAACGCGCCGGACATCTTCCATCATTTGTTCCAGTCGGCCTGCCAGGGCCTGGTAAGGTCCCCTTGCGGCAGTCATATGGCCACCCCGTTTTCCAGTTGTTTTCGCAGGGACTCCGGCGCCTGTTCAATCTGGATCAAATCCACTGAAATGTCATTGTCTATGCTGGTTACCGCGGCGACAGCCTGCAAAAATAAGTTATCCGGGACACCCCGGACCGCCAGGTCCACATCCGAACGCTCGTCAAAATGTTCCGGCCGCAAAAGGGAGCCGAAAACCATGATTCTGTCTGCGTGGAATTGCTTTCGCAGCAGTTCTGCAGCCGTTTCGGCCACACGCCATCCCTTCTCTGCCCGCTGGCGGCGTTTTTCGTCTGCAGCCGCCTTGTTTCGCCTGGCGGTGCGGCGATAAATTTCCATGTCTGCCGAAGGGATGGTGGTCATGATTTTTTCCTGTTTTGTTCCAGCCGATTACAAGGATCTGCCGTATCTATTTAAATATACGACAATATGTGAAATACGTCAATTCCGTGTGTGTTGCCGGGAGGAAGAAAGCCCTGCGGCCGGGGCCGGGTTTTTTTGCTCCTGAGCCTTTTTGCGCAATTGACCCAATGCCTTTGCCGAAATTTACAAACCCGGGCTTACGGCCCCAAACAGTTTGCAATTTTTCCGCAAAAATCCTCAATGTCGCTTCAAAAACCCGCCCCATGCGAAAA
>JAGTVF010000198.1 GCA_018224315.1 Desulfobacterales bacterium
CCCGGGGCCTGGGGCGTGGTCTGGGAGGATTTGACAAAGCTCGATTACAGCCACCAGAAGCTGTGGCAGTACATGGCTGAGGTGTTTTTGACATGGTGCCGCCGGGGGGCGGACGGATTTCGCTGTGATGCCGGATATATGATTCCGGTGGCGGCCTGGCGCTATATTGTGGCCAGGGTGCGCGAACAGTTTCCCGACACCCTGTTTTTTCTCGAAGGGCTCGGGGGAAAAATTTCCGTGACCCGGGACATTCTGGATACGGCCAATTTCAACTGGGCCTATTCCGAGCTTTTCCAGAACTATGACAGAGGCCAGGTGACGCGGCACATGGCCCTGGTGCAAGACATTGCTGCAACCGACGGCCAGATGATTCATTTTGCCGAAACCCATGACAACAACCGTCTGGCATCGGTGTCCAAACGATTTGCCCGCATGCGCACCGCTGTTACGGCCCTGATGTCTGTTGGGGGCGGATTTGCCTTTGCCAACGGCGTGGAATGGTTTGCAACCGAGAAAATCGATGTGCACGGGTCCCCGCCGTTAAACTGGGGGGCAAAAGAAAACCAGGTGGATCACATCCGGCGCTTAAACGCGCTTCTCAAAATTCATCCGGCCTTTGCCGCCGGGGCGGGCCAGCGTTTTGTCATGGCACAGGAGGGCAATTTTGCGGCCCTGCTCCGCCATGACCGCCATGGCGAAAACCGGCTGCTGGTGGCCGCCAACCTGGATGCGGACAACGCGGTGCCGGCCCGTTGGGAAGATGTGATCGAGCCCCTGGCAGACGGCGCTTTTCTGGACCTGATCAGCGAAGCCCGCATCCGGGCGGAAAAACAGGACAACGGCCGGCAGATGATTTTGGAACCCGGGCAGGTGGTGTGTTTGGGCAATGCGCCCGGGGAACTGGACCGGATCCGGGATTTTGAGCAGGCTGGCAACCGGGTTGCCGCATCTGTTGTCCATCAGCAGCTGCGGGCTGCGGCACTGGATGTATTTGCCTTTTACCACGGCACCTGTGACGCAAACGGTTTTGACCCGGATGCGGCTGCCGGGCAGCTCCGGGATGATCCCGAAAATTTTTTGCGGCAGGTGAACCCGGAAAGCCGGGAAAGCCGCGCCATTGTCTGGCAGTGGCCCGAAGATGCAAAACGGGAGGTGATGATTCCGCCCGGCCATTTTCTGCTGGTGCGGGCTTCTTCAGATTTTCGTCTGCAGCTGCGCTGCAACAATCAGGTGGTATCCGGGAAATATGCCCTGTGTGCGGCAGACGGCCATTATTTTGCCCTGATCGGCCCCAGACCCCCGGGTGCCGATCACCAGCGGGCAGAGCTGCGGCTCATCCTGTATTCCGGTCATCAAAGTGTTCGGGCAACCGGAAATCTGCTGTATCTGGCACCCCTGGAGAAGGTGGGGGTGGTGCGGGAAATCCCCCGCAGCCGGCTTATGGAACAGCCGTTTTTGTTTCTGGCCACAAACGGCAGGGGGGCCATGATGCGGGCCTCCACCTATGCCCGGCGCATGCGCTCGCGCTATGATGCACTGCTTGCGGCCAACCCGGATCCGGCCGCGCCCGTGGACCGCTGGATCATGCTGTCCCGGTGCCGGATCTGGCTGGTTTATCAGGATTATGCCCAGGCCGTTCGCACGGACTGCCTTCGCCGATTTGTCCATGATTATGACGGCCGGGCTTGCTGGCAGTACCGGATACCCACCGGACTCGGGCGCCATATCCGCTTTTTCGTGCAAATGGAAATGATGGCCGGTGAAGACCGGGTGCGGCTTTACTTTTTCCGACACCCCCGGGACTCGGCCGATCAGCTCGGAGACGAGCATCGGGTGCGGATGATTTTGCGGCCGGATATTGAAAACCGCAGTTTCCATGATGTGACCAAGGCGTTTACCGGCCCGGAGCATACATGGCCCGATGCCGTGGAAACCCTTGAAAACGGTTTTTATTTTCAACCCGATCCGGACCGCGGACTTTCGGTGAATATGGCCGGGGCCGCGTTTGTGCCGGAGCCGGAGTGGCAGTACATGGAATATCGTCCGGTGGAGGCCGAAAGGGGGCTGGATCCCAACTCGGATCTGTTCAGCCCGGGTTATTTCACATGCCGGCTTGCCGGCGGACAATCCATGATGCTGGAAGCTTCCATGGACACTGCCGGAAAGACGGCCCGGGACAACTTTCCGGGACAGCCGGATCTGAGCGCGGCCAGCCCTGCGCCCCTGCCCGTGGCCGGGGCCATGAAGCGGGCCCTGGACCATTATGTGGTGGCCCGTCAGGGCTATGCTTCTGTGATTGCGGGATATCCCTGGTTTCTGGACTGGGGCCGGGATTCGCTGATTTTTTGCCGGGCCCTGATCGCCGCAGGCGAGCATGAAAAAGCCGCAGATATTTTGCGGATGTTTGGCCAGTACGAGAAGGACGGTACCCTGCCCAATATGATCCATGGCCATGATGCGGGCAACCGGGATACCTCTGATGCGCCCCTGTGGTTTGCCGTGGCCTGCCGGGATCTGGCCCAAGGCCTTAATTCCGTGGATTTTCTGGACGAACCCTTTGAAGGCCGGAGTTTGCGGCAGATTTTGTTTTCCATTGTTTCCGGCTATATTTGGGGCACGCCCAACGGCATCCGAATGGACCGGAAAACCGGTCTGGTCTTTAGCCCGGCCCATTTTACATGGATGGATACCAATTATCCGGCTGCCACCCCGCGCCAGGGCTATCCCGTGGAAATCCAGGCCCTGTGGTATGCGGCCCTGGCCTTTGTCGCCGGGCTGACACCGCCCCAACAGACCGGAATCGACATTGATTTAAAAGATTGCACCCAGCGGGTGGCCAAGTCCATCCTGCATTGTTATTTTGACAAAAGGCGGGGTTATTTGTCAGACTGCCTTCATTGCGATGCCGGCACCCGGCCGGATCAGGCCGCGGCAGACGATGCCCTGCGGCCCAATCAGCTGTTTGCACTCACCCTTGCCGCCGTGACGGATCCGGAAATCGGCCGCTCATTGCTGGGTGCCTGCTCCCGTTTGCTGGTGCCCGGCGCCATCCGCAGCCTGGCTGATCAACCGGTGATCCATCCGGTGGAAATCCGGCATCACAATCACCTGCTGGCCGATCCTTATCATCCGTATCAGGGCCGGTACCAGGGAGATGAGGATACGAGCCGAAAGCCGGCTTATCACAATGGTACCGCATGGACCTGGGTGTTTCCCTCTTTTTGTGAAGCCTGGGCAACGGTGTATGGAGAAAACAGCATTGCCACGGCGCAAAACTGGCTTGGCAGCAGCACCTGTCTGATCAACAGCGGGTGCCTGGGCCATGTGCCTGAAATCGTCGACGGCGATCATCCGCATTTCCAGCGCGGATGCGACGCCCAGGCCTGGGGGGCAAGTGAGCTTTACCGGGTGCTGACGCTTCTGGAGGCGGCATCCGAAAAGAAATCCGGAAAACAGCAGAGGAAAACATGACCCGTTTGCAAACATACCAGGTATTCCCAAGGATTCCCCAAAGACTGGAATTTCTGGAAAAACTGGCCCGCAACATGTGGTGGTCCTGGCGCCTGGATGCCATTGAGCTTTTCCGTCGGGTCGATCCCCGACTCTGGGTCCAGTCCAACCGCAATCCCCTGATCTTTGCCACCATGATTGCCCAGAAGCGCTTTGAGCGGGGCCTTAAGGATGAGGGATTTCTGGCCCATCTGGACCGGGTTCAGCAGGCTTTTGAAA